>CALNCD010000253.1 GCA_937874965.1 uncultured Erysipelotrichaceae bacterium
TTCGTAGAGATCAACTTCGTCTTTGCTCCATGACAGTTTGTCCAGCAGTTTTTTATCGGGAATTTCATGGCTGATCGGCCATGCGGCCAGGGGTTGATGGCGAGTGCCTGGATCCGGTTCTTGTTTGTTTTGTCGTGAATGGTGAATCGGTGCAGATTTATTCTGGTATAATGAGAACGATAACGGCGTGGATGGCGGATCATTCATCAAGGAGGTTTTTTTGTGACGTTTAATGAATTCAAGTACGAACATATTGACATGGATCAAGCGCAGATTGCTATGAATGCGCAGATTGATCGGATGCAGGCAGCTGGAGACTACACCGAATTTACCCAGGCGAGAAAGACGTTCAACATTGCGTATCGTCATCTGCTATCGATGCTGAAGCTTTGCAGTATCCGCTTTTCCATTGATACAAGCAATTCCTATTATGAGGCAGAGCAGGACTACTGGGATGAGAAGAGTCCCTATCTCACCCAGGTGAAATCCCGCCATGATCGGGTCATTCTTGATTCTGTGTATCTTCCGGAAATGAAAGCGGAAATTCCGCATGTCTATTTTGAATTGCTGGAAAAGACCCTGAATGTCTATGATGATCGTATTCTGGATGATTTACAGAATGAAAACAGGTTGGTAACCCAGTACGGCAAGCTAATTTCCGGTGCTGCCATTGAGTTTGACGGAAAAACCTTGAATCTTTCTCAACTTTCAAAATACACGCAGGACACGGACCGTTCTGTCCGTAAGGCAGCAGCGGATGCAGGCTGGGCATTCTATCAGGATAATGAAGATGCGATTGATACAATTTTCGATCAATTGGTCCATGTCAGAACAGCAATGGCCCATAAACTCGGCTATGATAACTTTACAAAGATGGGCTATGATCGGATGACCCGCTTGGATTACACTGAAGAGATGGTGAGGGAATACCGTCAGCAGATTCTGGATGCCGTGGTTCCGGAAGCCAATGCCTTGTATGCCCGTCAGGCAAAACGGATTCAGACCGAGACAATTACATACTATGATGCAGGTCTTTCCTTTCTGGATGGGAATGCAGAGCCTATCGGTACATTTGATGAGACAGTGTCATCGGCCCAAGAAATGTACCATGAGCTTTCTGATCAGACCCGTGAATTTTTTGATCGGATGATCGATGATGAATTGCTTGATCTGGTGGCAAAACCCAATAAGCAAGGCGGTGGATACATGGAGTTTCTCGAGGACTTCAAGGTTCCTTTTATCTTCTCGAACTTCAATGGAACCTTTCACGATGTTGACGTGCTTACCCATGAAGCGGGACATGCTTTTCAAGGCTACATGTCTTCAGAAATCGAATTGCCGGAATTGATCATGCCGACTTATGAATCCTGTGAAATCCATTCCATGAGCATGGAATTCATTGCATGGCCTTATATGGAGAAGTTCTTTGCAGACAAGGCAGACAAATACCGTTTCAATCATTTATCCAATGCGTTGCTGTTTCTTCCGTATGGTGCACTGGTGGATCATTTCCAGCATGAAATCTATAACCATCCAGATTGGAGCAAGCAAGAGCGCAAGGCTTGTTGGAAAACGCTGGATCACCAGTACCGGCCGCATCTTGATTTCAGTGAGAACAGCTTCGCGGATCAAGGTATCTGGTGGTATAAACAGGGCCATATCTTTGCCAGCCCGTTTTACTACATTGATTACACCTTGGCTCAGGTCTGTGCATTTCAATTCTGGAAACGGTTCAATGTTGATCATGACCGCACAGCGTGGAATGATTACTTGAGCATCTGCAAGGCCTGAGGACAGCAGAGTTTCCTTGAGATTGTGGAAACCGCCCATTTGAATAGTCCATTTGCGCAAGGAACTCTGGAAACCGTTGTGAAAGAAATCCATCAATGGTTAGCAGGGATTGATGATCAAGCACTTTAAGTACAGAAGTGATGACCTTCGGTGATCACTTCTTTTTCGATAGAATCCATTGGTAGCTTTTAGTGAACATGATGGACAGGAACACATAGCTGATGAGGGTTCCTTCCCGCAAGGTCCAGTTAAGATTGAAAATCAGGGTCAAGACAAGGGTCGACCCTAAGAAGAGCGTATCGATGCCCATGCGGATCACGGACAGTGAAACCGCGAGAATTTCACTCAGTGCAATACAGCATCCTTCCAAAGGAAAGGTAAAGACGCCAAGCCCTGCCAAGAGTCCTAGAGCGAGGGCAGCCAAAGTCAAGCCACCTAGAAAGAGAAGCAGCCTATATCCATAGAAAACCGGGGTACCGAACCGTAAAATAAAAGTCAGATAAGCATCTACGAGCCATCCGTTCATCAGAATGACCAGGATCTGAAGGAAGGATCGGCAGGGATTGCGAAAGCGGGTCAATAGACAGCCGATACTCCAGAAACAGAGATTGATGCAGCTGATGATTGTTCCGATACTCAGGGGGAGAAGCTGGGACAGACTTAAAGCAAAGGCATTGGTTACGCTTTGTCCGATCTGGGATTTGATCTGCAAGGCAAGGCCGAGTGAGAACAAGCAAAGCAGAATCAAGCTGCTGATGTATTTGTGTTGATAGATCATGATGAACCTCCG
This sequence comes from uncultured Erysipelotrichaceae bacterium, assembly GCA_937874965.1. Classification (GTDB taxonomy): domain Bacteria; phylum Bacillota_I; class Bacilli_A; order Erysipelotrichales; family Erysipelotrichaceae; genus CALNCD01. The sequence continues at coordinate 2,582 of CALNCD010000253.1, forward strand.
TATGTATCATAGCGGAGTAAATTAGTGAATACTGTGAGATTTCTCATAGCCAGGAGGATAACAATGCTGATTGATCGTTTACTGCCCTATGCTACGTCAGTCACCTTTGCGGAAGGAGCTTCAATTTACCAAAGCCATCAGGAAGTATCGACGCTCTATTACTTGAAATCCGGCCGTGTGAAAATCTATATCGATCACTTTAACGGAAAACGCGGAGTTCTTGATTTCATCGGTCCTGAGGATTGGCTCGGAGAACTTTCCTTGTTTCGTCCCGAGATGGTTCTGAAAGGGAATACTGTCCTGACTCCTGTGCAAGCGTATGCTTTTGAATTGAGTGCTATCCAGAATTTAGTAAGGGAAGACGTTGCGATTTCCAATGGATTCGCCGATTACCTTGCCCAGGTTATTCTGAAACGGAGCTATCGATTAAGCGAGTTCATGAACTATCCATTGCGTAATCAGCTTGCCCGGTTTATCCTGATGTACAGTGATCAGCAGTATTATCGAATCAAGCATGCGGATGCTGCGGAGTACTTGAATATCAGCTATCGGCATCTTCTCTATCAATTGCAAGATTTCTGCGCACGCGGGATACTTGTGAAAGAAAAGGGCTATCGTATAGTGAACCGCAAAGCCCTCCATGCATTCGTCGAG
>CALNCD010000254.1 GCA_937874965.1 uncultured Erysipelotrichaceae bacterium
GACAATCCCGGCAAGCTCGGGCAACTGGCATGGAGCAGCGATGCGATCATCGGTGTTGTTCTAGCCTCCGTCGGCTATCCTGACGTCTATGAAAATGGATTTGTGATTGAGGGGTTGGATGATCTTGATTCACACGTCTATCATATGGGGACATGCTGGTCAGATCATCATTGGGTCAATCATGGAGGACGGGTTCTCTTTGTTGTAAATCGTGCGCCTACCTTGAAAGAAGCCCAGGAAAAAGTGTATCATGACATTGACAAGATTCACTGTAATCACTTATTCTATCGAAGGGATATAGGATTTCATAATTTAAAGGAGGATGTATGATACAACGTTATTCGCGCCCTGAAATGCGAGCGATATTTTCAGATCAGAATCGATTTGAGGCCTGGTTAAAGGTGGAACTCTATGCTGCCGAAGCGTTTTCAAAACTAGGTATTATTCCGGAGTCTGATATTGATGCACTTTACAAGCATGCAGCATTTGATCCAGCGCGTATTCTGGAAATTGAACAGGAGACCCGGCATGATGTTGTCGCGTTTACACGGGCGGTGAGTGAAAGTCTTGGACCGGAGAAGAAATGGGTTCATTACGGATTAACCAGTACGGATGTTGTCGATACAGCCTATGGTGAGATGTATCGCCAGGCGAATCAGATGATTCAAGAAGACCTCGATCAGTTCATAGCCGTTTTGAAAACCAATGCTTTGAAATACAAAGCAACACCGTGTATCGGACGAACACATGGTGTTCATGCGGACATCACCAGTTTCGGGCTGAAGTGGGCGCTATGGTACGATGAATTCCAGCGCCATCTGGAACGGTTTGCGCTTGCACGGAAAGAAATTGAAGTTGGAAAGATCAGCGGAGCTGTCGGCAATTTCGCCAATACAGATCCTTTCGTTCAGGACTATGTCTGTGAGAAGCTAGGGATTCAGTCCGCACATATTTCAACCCAGACGCTGCAACGTGATCGGCATGCCTTCTATATGTCAACCTTAGCATTGATTGCTACATCCATTGAGAAGATTGCGACGGAAATCAGGCATCTGCAGCGGACTGAAGTCGGCGAAGCAGAGGAATTCTTCCGTAAGGGTCAAAAAGGTTCGAGTGCCATGCCCCATAAGCGAAACCCGATTGCCTCTGAGAATATGGCTGGCTGCGCGAGAGTTATCCGGGGCTATATGATTCCTGCTTTTGAGGACATAAGCCTGTGGCATGAACGTGACATTTCCCATTCTTCGGCGGAGCGGATTATTTTTCCTGATGCGCTGATGCTTTTGGATTATATGTTGAACCGTTACAGCTCAGTGCTGAAGAACGTATTGGTCTATCCAGAGAAGATGCTGGAGAACATCCAGTTAACACATGGCGTTATCTATGCGCAGCGGGTAATGACACGGCTTATTGACCAAGCAGGGATGAGCCGAGAAGCAGCCTATGATCTGATTCAGCCGATGTCGCAGAAATCCTATACTGAGAAAGTTGATTTTAAAGAACTTCTGGAAAATAATCCGGAGATTGTAGATGCCTTGACCTTGGAGGGAATTGAAGCCTGCTTTGATATTACCTTCTTTTTGCGGAATGTTGATGTTATTTACCGCCGAGTCGGTATCGAAGAATAAGGGGGAACATCCGACGTAAAACAGAGCCTGCTCTGTAATATGCATCACTCTATGTGCGCTGTTTTCTTGGTTCTTATCTCAAAAAGAACATGTTCTCAGCATAGAGGCCATCATTGAGTAAGCAGACTGTATTATTCTATATAATACAGTCTGCTTTTGTTATGTCCGGCAGCATCAAGGTATTTATTATCAGTAATGTATAGTTTTCAAACCCACCTGTATGGGTTGATAAAACGGCAGTTGGTATAACACTTGTTTCAATACCTACGGCTGAGAGAATAGGAAGGACAACCGTTAAGGAACACTTCTCAAAACATGAAATATCATGGATTGCTGCAATACGCTTTTGCATCATTCTGCCTCCTAATGATTAAGACTTACATCTGTTTAAATAGCATCACAATTCAAAGATGGATTGAAAGATTTATAGTCAGAACCCAGCTATTTAGAAGCTTTGGTATTCTTAGTATTCTGAATAGTTTAGTGCTTTGATTGTTCGCTCAAGTCATGAACGATTGTTTGTTCGCCAAAGTGTAAAACAAAAATGCGCCAAACTGTAAAGCAAAACCTCGCCAAAGTGTAAAATTGATTATACTTTATCAGCGGCATTGATTTAACACGACGAATACCTTGATGTCATATGCCCACTGTAAAGAATATTAGTCCAGTTTCCATTACAGTGTCTGCTTTAAGCGTATTCTACTTTTTCAAGTGATCTTGAATAGGCTTCGCTTCATCAGAAATCAGAAAGTTATAGGTAGTTTCAGGGACAATCTGCTTAATGGCATCAAAGTCCCCTTCCCCAAAGAGTTTGCGCACGCGGGACGCACTGATGACCTCTGTGCCGGACTCAAGCCGTTTGATGATAACCAGTTCAATGGATCCTGCAAAGACCTTACGCATTGCCTCGTTGTAAATGTTTGTCGCAAAGGACAGCGGTTCTTCACCGACAAAGCGGATCGTAATTCCTAAAGCAGGGGCAATGTATCGCTTAAAGACCGTTGCGTCCAGTTTTGCCTGAGTGCGGGTAACATCTGCGTCCTCAGGCAGAAAGTAAGACGGGAATGTCTTGGTAGAAACCATGTAGTCGCCGGTGCTATGAATATGAACATTCTTAAATTGGGCAGTTCCTTCTGCAACAAGCCGTTTACGGATTTCTGTGGGGAAAACCGAGGCATCTTCTTCAAGGATAAACAGGTGCAAGACATCGACACGAGAAGAGGCATAGTCAATTAGATACTGGTGCCCTTTCGTAAACGGGTTGGCATTCATGACAATACCGCCGATGGTTTGCCCTTCGATATAGTGTGTCTTAAGCTCGTGGACGAAGTCGTTAATCGGGTGCATGGACTTTTCGAGGAAGACCAGCTGATGATCGACTTCCGCAATTTCCGTAAATCCAAGATAGGAGAAAGCGGATTTGCTGGCTGGTTTGGTATAGACATAAATAGACGAATACCCGTTATCATAGATCTCATTCATAAGGTGGGAAATCAGCTGATTAAAGGCTGGGCCGCCTCGGTACTCATCTTTGATGGCGACGCATTTGATGATGTTCTGAAAAACTGAACCTGTTCCGATAGGCGTATCGCCATCATACAGAGAAAAAGTCTTGTCTAGATTCTGCTCGGTTTTAAGGTTTGCTTCCCCTAAAAGCTGTTCCCAGATTGCTCTATCTTTCGAGTTAGAGTTGATCCAAAGCCGTTGAATTGTATAGTCCATTGTAAACCTCCTAAAATAGCGTTAATATTAAACGAATCAGTACTGGAAAAAAAGTCAATACCAGAAATAATCGAACGAGGTGCATAAAGACAATCTGATTCTTGTCGATCTGGTCACCTAAGTCCATATCTGCTGCAATCAAGACCATATCGCTCGCACCGGCAGGTGCGGTTGAAAAGATACATGTCAGAAAGTTCAGCTTGAACAGGCGCGTCAGAAGGTAGGAGTTGACTGCGTTGTTCAGTAAGTGAATAAACAGGACAATAACCAAAGGGATAATCAGAAGATAGATGCTTTGCAGGAAAGCCATGGTAATGCCGCTGCCGACCAATACGCCGGACAAGACTTGGGCCAGGTAGCGGAATTCGATCGGAAGGACTGCGCGCTGGGTGAAGGAGTTGTAAAGGACTACTGCAACCATGGAGAGACTCAGAACTGCGGCCGGGAAGTGTGTCAGCCATCCGATAAGTGCGCCTGTGACTCCGACAATCAAGGTCAGCAGGACGTCCTTCGGTGCTGTTCTCTTCTTTGCAGCAGATGTCTTCTTTGGCCTTGCATCAGCCCTGTTTTTTGATCCTGAGAGGCCTACGACAATCGGAATGCTGACGAGGATGAAAAACATTCGGCTGGTTTGGAAAAGGGTGACGACAGTGGTATCGGCCTGGAAGTCATAGCTCATCAAGGTGATGTCAGCAAGACCGCCGGGAACTGCAGAGAGCAACGCTGTCTGCACATCAAATCCGAAGAAATGATTCAAGAGGACAGCACTGAAGAGCATTGCGATGATCAGACAGCCCACCGAGAACAGGGAAGGAAGAATCAGGCTTTTCATGCGTTTGATGTCCTGGAAGGACATGCGCGTTCCGATATAGGTGCCTGTTAAGGCCTGCGCAATTGTCTTAAAGGCACTGATGTCAGATTCAATTGGAAAGAAGACTGCATAGACTGCAGTCCCCAGCAAGGCCCCAAGCATAAATGGAGCTGATATCTTCAATGCCTTAAACACACGTCCCGTGCAGAAGGCAAGACAAAGTACGAGTAAGAGTTCCATAAGTTTTCCTTACTATCATTCTAGCAAACTTTGTCCGGCTTGAGACAACATCAAGTGTGTTTTTGCTTCTCAGATGTTATTTTCTTCAAGATCCGTGATGAATAGGGTTAAGGCAAGCAAGTCAGCGCTGCCGCCAGGGGAAAGCCGACGGCTGATGAAATCACGGTTCATCTGGCTGAGAATATTCCGATAGTTATCGGTTTCAATCCATTTATGGTGGTTAAAGTCACGTGCCGTTGTTTTAAGATAGGCAAGTCCTTCCATGCCGCAGCGGTTGACGACAGTTGTGTCATCCAAGGTTTCCATCACGTGCAATAAGCAATTGATGATTGCACGTTCTTCATCATAACGAAGCCGTGATTCCCGCAAGCAAGGCAGGGCAATGGCCTCTACCGTAGGGAATCCCAGTTCAACTTCATGGCGGACACCTTTAAGACCGTATTTGAGATAAAGATGTTCACCGTAGCTTAAGTTCTTTTTGGTGCTAAGATTCTTGAAGTCAGCCGCTGTCAGATGATTCGCTATTTGTCGAACTGTCTTCAGCAACGGAGGTGTATCTGCTTGTGTATAGCTATCTAAACCTTGACTCATCTGATAACCCAGAGCAATCATCAGAAATCCGAAGCAGAAATGAGCACCTTTATGAGTGTTGATACCCTGAGTCGCTTCGAACATTTTTTTTTCATAGCGTAAACCGATCTGGCGAGCCATCTGCTGCAGGTCTGTGCTATCGCCTTGATGGGTCAGGCCTGCGTTCAGATAGGCTCTGAAGGCATCTGTAAGGCTGTTTACAAAAAGATTCAGGTCCATATCGTGATGTGCACCTGAATCAAACCGGTCAACCAATCCTGGTTTTGGTGCTGTTGAAGCTTCCAGTATCAATGCCTGAGAAGCACGCTGGGCAAGCGTTTCAATACTATCCTGCGGATTCATCCGCGTTTTCCAGGGCTTTTCGTTCTATTTCTGCTTCCCGCTCAAGCAGCTGTTTCATAATGTAGCTGTTGTAGTAATTGAGATGTTCTGCAATTACCAGGCGCATCTGCTCCTCATCCTTGTTCATCATGCATCGGTAGATGATCCGATGCTCTTCCAGTGCTTTCTTGCGGCGTGAGTCCCCATTCAAGGAAATATCGCGGAAACGAACCAGATAATCACGCAACTTGGAAACCATGACGCTTAATCGGGGCATCCGGGCATAGCTGTAAATCATATCATTGAAGTCTGAGAACAGCTGAATCACATACGATACTTCTCCGCGTGCTTCTGCTTCCTCAGTCTGCGTAAGCAGATCATCCATAGCCTGATACTGCTTATCCGTCATTAACTGCATGGCGCTGACAGAAGCCAGGGTATCCAAGGCAACCCGGATTTTGTATATCTCAACAGCATCATCAACTGTGACCCGTTTGACAACAACGCCATAGTTTGGAATATATTCGATAATCCCTTCATCAGAAAGACGTGTAATGGCATTCCGTATCGGGGTTCTGGAAATATTCATGTAGTCTGCATATACTTTTTCGTTAATGCGTTCCCCAACCGGTATAACCCCCTTGATGATTGCAGAGCGGAGGCCTTCATAGACAATGTCATTCAGAGGACGGTTCTGGCTGAGATCAACAAGTTTGATCAGTTCTTCCATGTAATTATATTCTTTCATGATACTCCTTTCGTTTCTTTATCGTCACTCCTATTATAAATCGGAAAACCCTTAAAAACACATCAAATACACCAAATACATTCAAAAAACAACGGTTTCAATTGTATCGTGTTACATTATTAATAAGTTTACAATGGAGGATTATGAAAAAGACACTTTTGGAAATACTGGAAAATACCTCAGAGTATCTGAGCGGTGAATCAATTGCACAGGAAATGGGGATGACGCGGGCAAATGTTTGGAAAGAAATAAACAAGCTTCGCCAGCAAGGCATTGAGATTGATTCCCAAACGAACAAGGGCTATAGACTCAGCGGGTATCATCATGTGTATTCGCCTTCTTACCTAAGAAAGAATCTGCCGTTTGTCGAGACAATTTCAATTCAATCGACCT
>CALNCD010000255.1 GCA_937874965.1 uncultured Erysipelotrichaceae bacterium
GAAACGCGCGTAAAAGCCAACCATTAACGGTTGACTTCCGATGTTTATCCTTCAGCGATCGGGATCGTATTGCCTCAGTTCATCCTGAGGCCGCTATCCCCCGATTCCTCTTCAGTCTCTTCTTCAAAAGGAGTTACTTTGAATAAGGTCTGTTCGACCTGTTTGAGATACATCCCATACGTGATACACGACAGAGAAGCCAGTCATTGTAAAGCACAGAAAAAGACAGATACCCGCATCCATCACAGTCTCCTGTCCTTTCATCACGTGTTCTATCGGCTTTGAACCAACGCCATTCTCAGAAATTCAACGGATAACGGCAAGTATCTGGCGCAAGACATTGTCCCAGACTAATCGGGCGCCAATAGCGGCCATGATAATCAGAACCGCCGCTGGCAAACAGATGATATCGCTGACAAAGTGCCAACGTCCGTTCAATATCTTCGGGCTGCTGATCAGGATGGTAAACCTCAAGTCCATCGAGGCCAAATGGAATCAGCTCCTCGATAACCGCATAGAAATCGAATTGACCGGGATGGGCAATCACAGCCAATCCCCCATCTGCTTTTATCGCCCGGATTGCATCAACCGCATCCACAAACTCAATCGTCTGACTGACAATGCCGTTCGTTTTGAAAAGCCGCTGGTAAAGGCTCTGATAATGGTGTGAAGTGTAAGGAAAATCCGTGAGAGCATATGCTGGCGATAGATAATCCCATCGCCTGAGCGTTTTATCGTGGCTTCATCAATCATGAAACCATACTCTTTCAGAATAGCGATCTGTGCACAGGAAAGCGCATGACGCCTTTCCAGGATCGGTCCTGTCAATGCACGTATCGCATCTGTGCGCTGGTATTGATAGCCGAGAACATGAACATTGCGCTGACGTTTGAAATCAAACGCTGAAATTTCAATGCCTTTAACCAGTTGTATCCCGATTGCTTCTGCAATGTCCTTGGCCTTAGGATAGGTTGATACAGTATCATGATCCACAAAGCTCAGGACATCAATACCCTCATTATGAGCCTGATGAAGAATAGATTCGAGCGAGTCTGAACCATCCGAATAGTCACTATGGACATGCAGATCAATGCGCATACCATGGCTCCACTCGTTTTTCTTCCATCCGATAGACCTGCTCACATAATCCTTCGATGAATTTCAAATCATGAAAGATACCAATCATCGTAGTGCCCTGGGTTTTCAAGGTTTCAATGACCTCCCTGACAATCTGCTTGGAATCATCATCCAGGCTTGCAGTCGGTTCATCCAGCAGCAAGAGCCTAGGCCGCTTAACAATTGCTTTCGCAATGTTCAACCGTAGTTTTTCGCCTCCTGAAAACGAATGGGGATAACTATTCCAAAGGTTGCTCGGCAAGCGAAAAGTAGTCAAAACCTTAGCGGTTTCCTCATCGGCCTGATCACGGGATACCCCGCACTCCATCAGGCTTTTAGAAACGAGATCGAAAGCACTTGTCCGGGGCATGACGCTTAGAAACTGCGAAACATAGCCAAGTTCCTGTTGACGCAAAGCAATGACTTCGCGCTCACTCAGGCTCACCAAATCCACCTCACCTAAATTCTGTGAACGGTAGAGAATACTGCCGCTGCTGGCGAGATACGTTCGATAGATACACTTGATAATTGTCGATTTGCCGCTGCCGCTTCGTCCCAGGATTCCCAGGAATTCATTATTTTCCACCTTGAACGAGACATCATCCAGAACTTCAATCCGTTTCTCCAGATGATGAACCTGAAATTGCTTGCTGAGATGGTTGACTTCAATCAATGCCATGGTGATACTCCTGATCGTATTTCGCAATGAAATGCCGAATATCACCGCGGAAGTCTGCCATCCGCTCCCGCAGCTGATCATAACTCCAATTCCACCATCGGATGCGCAGAAGAGCTGCAATGATTTCTGGCTCAAACCGGTATTTGATGACTCGAGCAGGATTACCGACAACAATGGCGTAATCATCAACATCCTTGGTGACAATAGAACCGCTTCCCACAATTGCTCCAACGCCGACAGTAACCTCCGGCATAATAATCGCCGCATGCCCGATCCACGTATCTTCCTTGATCACTGCCAAACGTTTAGAACGGTCTGCAAAGAACGCTGCATCATCTTCTCCCATGGCAAACAGACTGGAACGATAGGTAAAATGATGGAGCGTAGCCCGTGTGTATGGATGATCTGTGGGACCGATGCGAACTTCAGCGGCAATGTTGGCAAATTTGCCGATTCGGGCATTCTGAAGAATACACCGCTCACCTGTATAGGCATAATCATCAAGCACGACATTTTCCAGACGGTTATCGGGACCAACTTCAGTATAGACTCCTAATTCACTGTCTACAAGCACAGAATTCAACCCGATCCGCGGCGTAAGTGATAGCGGTTTGCTCATCGCTGCACCCCCATAGAAAAGACCGGATTTCCGCTCACGAATACCATCTGTACACTGCTATAACCCTCATCATGCCTGACAATCAGCACATCTGCCTGCTTTCCGATCTGAAGTGAACCTAGCCTATCGTCCTCCCCCAATGCCTTGGCAGGATTCAGTGTCAGAAGTTTGACCACTTCCGGAAGCTGCCAGCGGCAGACTTCCTTGATTTTGAAGAGTGCACTTACCAGTGAAGATGGGTAGTAATCACTGCATAGTATTTGAATGCTCCTGGCTGAAATACCCTCAAGTGCAGAAAGATTGCCGGAATGCGATTGACCCAAAAGAACATTCGGTGCACCCGCTACTGTTGCCAATCCCCGTCGTGCAGCATCCTTGGCTACTTCAAGCGTAATCGGAAATTCACTGATGGTGCACCCCATTGATTCCATCAGGTCCACCTTTGCAAGAGTATCGTCATCATGGGATGCCAAAGGAATCTTGGCAGCCAAGGCTTTTTCAGCAATCATACGGATAGTTTCCTCGGTCATCAATGCCGTATTGATCCGGGTCTGGATCAGTTCATCAATCTCCGTTTCCGTTTTATCATGATAACCGCCGATGGATTTCCGGTAGATTTCAATATCCCGGTATTGGCCTTGCCCAGGGGTATGATCCATAAACGACAGCAGCTGAATCTTCCGTTCGTCAATCAGGCGGAGCACATCATCCACGACACTTAGATAATCCAATTCCAGTCGGGCATGGACCCGATGATGCAGCAACGCAGATTGCTTGCTGTAGGAATCAATGGTATCAATCAAACGTAACGCATTGTCCAGCTGACGAATCTGCTTGCTTCCGAAGGTTTCAACTTTATACAGGGACAGCGAATGGTACATGGTCGTAATGCCATGACCTAGCAGAATTCGTTCAACCTCTTTCAAACTCCAGGAAAAGTCCATCATGACTGTTGGACGAGGCGATATCATCCGCTCAATGTAATCGGAGTGAATGTCAATAAAGCCAGGCATCACATAGGCCCCTTCAGCATCAAACACCTCTGCCTCAGAATCAATTTCCTTATTGTCTATCCCGATAATCCTATCCCCCTCCATCACGAGGTGATAGCCATCAATCAGCTGATCTTCCAGCACTAGAACACCATTTTTAATAACACGCATAATTTCCCTTTCTAAAGCAATGAATACACAAGTTTCTGTGTATAAGGATGTTGAGGATCTTCAAGGATCTGATCGGTTAAACCTGATTCGATAATGCGCCCATTGACCATAACGATGGTCCGATCAGCAATCATCCGAATCACGGCCAAGTCATGGGAAACAACAATCATGCTGATGGATAGTTCCCGCTGAATCGTCTTGATCAAATCAAGAACATCAGCCTGCACACTGAGGTCCAATCCCGTGGTTATTTCATCCAGCAGAAGGACTGGCGGATTATTGGAGAGCGCTTTAGCAATCTGAACCCTCTGCTGCATGCCCCCTGAGAAGTTTACCGGTGCCTCTTTCATACGAATAGTCGCAATATCAACGACATCCAGCAATTGCCTGGAGCGTTCCACCATTGCTTCGACATTGCGATGATTCGCCGCAATCATCTTCTCTGCGATGTTGGACAATGCGGAGTACTTCATCCTTAATCCCAGCATGGGATTCTGATAGACCATGCCCAGCATCGTATTACGGATCCTGGTTTTCTTCTGCTGGGAAGCCTCGAAAAGATTCAGCGGCTGTGATTGAGGTACATTCAATTGATACTCGCCCTCGCTGGCCTCAACGTTGAAATATAACGATCCTAAGACAGTGGACTTGCCAGAACCGCTTTCCCCGACAATTCCCAGTATCTCACCCTTGTAAAGATCCAGGGAAACATCATCCACCGCATAGACAGTCTGGCAGAAAGGACAGATATTCTTCGTCAATTCCTGACGATTATCGCGGCAATGGTCACATCCCGAACCATATTGTTTTGAAAAGTGCTTAAGCGCTAAGATCGGTTTTTCAGCCATGCTTTTCTTTCTCTCTTTCGTCCAGGATTTCAAGCAGATACGATTGATCATTGGTCTGATAAGAAGCAGTCTGTGTCTTCGGATCAATAATCTCGTCCAGGAAGACATCGGTTAAACCGCTTAAACGGCAGGCCTTCCCAGCGAAGGTTTCGAAGGTAAAGGGGTAATCATCGAAATCAATGGACTTCACTTCGGTATACGGCGGTACGGCATAAATTTTCTTCTCCCGGCCTGCGCCCAGAAGAATCAACCCTTCATTGTAATTCATTTTCGGATTATCAAAACGAGGAATAGGACTTGGAGCCATTAAGTAACGATGGTTGACCAGCACGGGATGATCAGCACTGAGCGATCCCTGGTCAAATTTGATAATCTGTTCAAATATTTTCAGCCAAGCCAGACTGTATTCACCATACGCATGCAGCTTTCGGGTTTCTTCTTCAGAAGGCTCAACGCTGCGAAGCGGTTCTGGAATCGGGACCTGCAGAACCAGAATCTGCCCTTCTTTCAAGGGAACTTCAGGAATCCGATGCCGGGACTGAATCAGGGTAGCTTCACGGGTATGCCATGTTGTCTCAACCTGGGTTGTATCCTGGATGAGCTGGCGGATACTGACTGCATTGACACTCTCATCCGAACCCTGGTCAATGACCTTTACGCAATCCTGCGGTCCGACCAAGGATAAGGTCAGCTGCAAACCGCCGGTTCCCCACCCGCGGGCAATCGGCATTTCCCGTGAGGCAAAGGGAACCTGATAGCCGGGAATTGCCACCGCTTTGAGGATGCTGCGACGGATTTCCTTCTTGGATAATTCATCGAGAAAGCCATAATTTCCCTGATACTTCATACTTTTTTCTCCTTGATTGAGCGAATACCATCCAGAAGAGACTGGAACGTCACGTAATGAGGAAGTTTAAGATGCGAGATGAATCCGGTTGACTCAACGGAATCAATGCTCAAGAGAACGAATTCCGGATTGGACGTCGGATGGGCCTTATCATTCTGTTCGAGCGAATAATCCAGAATACTCATGGCAATAGTTTTGGTTTCATTGTGACCGAAGGTGATGCCATAGCCGATGTCAAAGGTCTTGGTAACCTGCTGTTGCTCATCTTTAACTTCTTTAGCAACAAAGCATTCAACTTCCGTAACTTCGATTTCTCCGAAGTAATAAGGTTCTTCCCGCCCTAATCCCTGAACTTCTAAGGGAATCATGCCTACGCGAAGTTCACCGATATTCGGATGATTGCTGATGCCGAAACCGCGGAGTTCAGCATAGCCCAAGGAAATCACTGCCCCGCTTTGACCTCGCGTCAAGGATTGCAGGCGTTGAGAGCGGCTGCTGGGAAACGATAGGCTTTTCTTGGTGATATCGTCCGGTGTCGCATCATCCAACGGTGGATAGTGATACAACCCCTGCTGAGCAAGATAATCGATCACCTTGGGAATTGCAGTTAGAGCCAACGGCTCAGGTTCTGGAGCGAGATCAAGAAAGCTGGCAATCGTCTTTGCCACTGTAGCATCGGTTTCATTCACCAGGTCAAAATCCAGGAAACGGTGACGGAAGTCCTGGCTTTTCCCAAGAATCTGACCACCGAGAATATCCTTGAATGAAGCGGAAATACGGCGCATTACCCGCATGTTACGTGTATCAACCGTCTCACTGTAATACATCCGCGGCAACGTGGACCGATGAGCCCGTAAAAGGAAGACAGCTTCCTCAGGACTGCCCTCGGCCTGCTTGATGGCTAATGCTGCCAAATCTTCATCATACAGGCTGCTTTCAGACATGACTTGATCCACCAAGGGTTTTAATCCCGCCTTAATCGTTTCAACGTCAAGATAGCGACCGGACTTGACCCGATGATAATCGACGAGACGATTGGCTTCCTCAATCGCCGCCTGACCGCCTTTAATTGCGACATAACCCATGTTATTCCTCCCTAATTTCTACAGTTCGCGGTAAACTGATAATCTCATGATCAACAGACACAAAAATCAGATCAATTCCTAAAGGAAACTCTTCAATGGCCTGCTGACGGGCAAGCATCCAGCGAGGATCAAGTCCCAGTGTCATCGTCTGTTCTGTTTTGATACCCGGTCCACTCAGAACATAAGTTACCCCTTGATCAAAACCGGCAGTTTCAATAATGAGCGTAGCGGATTGCTCAGGATTAAGCAACGTTCCCCGCTTAGCGCTATCAAGACAAGCAACAAGATGATCAGAAGTACTGTCCCGAGGGATAAACAGATAATCCGCATTGGCTGCATCAGCTGCATTGGATTGGGTCTGTATCTGCAGGGTCTCATGCGCCAAGTGATTGAGCGCATCGACATAATAGCTGACTTCATGATCCAGAACAACAGACGCTATGGCCAGCGAAGTCTTCAAGAGCCCCTGGTTTTCGGGAAGCTCAGGACACAGCCGATAACGACGTCCAGGATAAGCAAAGGATTCAAGCAGAATCCTGAAATGATGCTGATTGTCATGGATTTTCTTCATCCTAATCCACCATCATTTCAAAGTTAACCGCTGAGCGGGCTAAATGGCACGCGGCCAAGGTTTGACGATCGCGCAGTTGCTGACCCAAGCCAACCAGAACCTTATCCCAATCGTCGCTCAACGCAAGCTTGGCTTCATAAGCACCATCAATCAGCGCCAATGCCAACGCCAATTCAAAGTGATGACCCTTCACCAGACCTAAGCCAGCCTTTCCTTCTACCCGGACCATTGCTTCACTTGCCAGGACTTCACCCAGGTAGCATAACGAATTCCGGGCACTTTCACGGAGTTTGACCATTACCAGGACTTCTTTCGGCTCAAAGATGATTTCAACTTCATGGCTGTTAATGACCTGGGATGCAAATTCCAGGGCTTCATGCTGCCCATTTTCAATCAGTATTCGTGTTCGTTCAGTTCGGTTCATAGAGGACTCCCTTCATCAAGAGTGTACCTTGGCGCCAAGTGCATCACCGTTAAGAATCCGTTAACAATCCATTAAAAAAGAAAACATGACGTTTTCCGGTTAAGGGTTGATTTTATACTGAAAGATATCTCCACGATAGATTGATCGGGTCACTTCCAGAAGCTGAAGTTCCTTGGCATCAATGCACTGACTCTCTAAGACAATCAAAGGAACCAGGTCTGAACAGCAAAGGATTTCCTGTTCACGAGGACTTGGGTAATCAATGGATAGAAGTGTCTCTTGACTCTTGAACGAAGCATACCCTTTGCTGCGGTAATAGGAAAAAACAGAACGGATTGATGCTCCTTCGTCAGCAATCTGAGGGAAACGTGTCTGACTCAAATAAGAATAGTGAATGGCTGCAGGCTGATCATCCACAAGCCGCAGCCGGGCTATTTCATAGATGTTGTCTGTTCCTTGTTCAAGCAACGACGGCCAGTATCCTGCTGTATCCAAACGATGACAGCCAAGATTCACTGTTTCAAGCGGGACCCCGAGCTCCGCCATTTTCTGGGAAAAACTGACATCGCCGCGCATAACCAATTCAATCTGAGGTTTACGGTACTTGAGGAAATGGCCGATTCCTTGCTGAGACTCGACATACCCCATGGATTCCAAGGTTGTATACATCACCCGGATCACTTTGCGGGGAACACCATAAAACAACGACAATTCATTTTCACTGGGTAATTTCTGACGCTCATCAAATTCCTTATGGCGAATACGGCCGAGAAAGTGATGGCGTATTTTAAGCTCCTGTGACATCAGTTCACCTCACTGCTTAGATTGTACACGAGTATTGAATCGATTATGTTAGCACTGTGTTAAATCGGCAGGAACAAGCCTGGACCCCATATGCTTTGATTACGATAACGCAAAGACACCTGAATTCACAAAAAAAGAACTGCCGAAGCAGTTCCTAATCCTGACGGTGCCGAAGCACCCATTTGTAAACCTCAACGAAGAGAATAACCGCCAAGGATAATGCGAAGACAATCACCCATTGCGTTAACGTAAGGGAGACCAGCTGGAAGAATTCCCGCAAGGGCGGGATAAAAACCAGCAGTCCCAGGATAAGCGCAGAGAGAATCATAGCGTACACCAACCATTTGTTATGTGCTGTTCTGACGAAAACAGAATCAATGTTGGAACGCTGATTCAATGCATGAAACAGCTGGGAAATAGCCAAGGTGAAGAAGGTCATCGTCATGGCTGTATCATGGCCAGAGTTAAGAATTCCGTAACTGTATGCCGCAATTGAAACCGCGGTAATAAACAATCCATGGAGAATCACCCTGAATCCTAAGCCATCTGAAAAAAGTGAATTCGTCCGTATCGGTTTCGTTTTCATCATTCTTTTTTCAGCCGGATCAACGCCAAGCGCTATTGCAGGGATGTTATCAGTCACCAGATTGATCAGCAGGATATGAATCGCGAGAATCGGCTGTTCCCAGCCAAGAATCAATGCCAGCAGAATGGTCAGGATTTCCGCAACATTTCCTGCAACAAGGAACTGGACGACCTTCTGGATATTACGATAGATACGTCGGCCTTCACGGATGGCTGTTTCAAGTGTCGTGAAATCATCATCCAGCAGAATCACATCAGCCGCATCTTTTGAAACTTCTGTGCCGCTCCCCATGGCAATGCCGATATCCGCTGCTTTCAAGGAAGGAGAATCATTCACGCCATCTCCCATCATCGCGCTCACCTCACCTGTTTCATTCAGTAATTCCACAATCCGCAGTTTCTCTTGCGGTGAAACCCGGGAGAAGACACTGACCTCTTTAAGGATCGGTTTAAGTTCTTCATCACTAAGTCGCTCCAGATCATCCGAGGTCAGTAAGCGATTCTTATCTGAATAGATGCCAACACTTTTCGCGATTGCCAGTGCTGTCATCGGATGATCACCTGTAATCATCACCACCCGTATTCCGGCTTGATGAAAAGCATTCATCGTTGGGATTATTTCTTTCCGGGGAGGATCAATCATTCCGATCAATCCCACAAAGACAAGATTCGATTCTACTGCCTCATCAGATTCCGCATCATCGTACTCTTTATACGCCATCGCCAGCACCCGAAGGGCTCTTGCGGCCATGTCCCGGGTCATGGCCAGGATATGTTCACCATCCAGATCAGTCAATTCTCGAATACCAGATGTATCTTGGATAAACCGGGAATTCTCCAAGACCTCTTCACAAGCTCCCTTTGTCAGAACATACGCTTTCTTTGGAGTAATCTGATAGACGACGCTCATCCGCTTGCGTTCCGAATCAAAGGCAATCTCATCCAGTTTTAAATAGCGATCGCGATAATCATCAATATCCGGATGAAAGTCACGGCCAAGCATCAGCAAGGCACCTTCGGTTGGGTCGCCGATTATCGAATTTCCATGGTCTGGATCAAACTCTGCATTGTTGCATAAAATCGCGATATCTATCAAGCGATTGTAGATCGGATCATCTACATTAAGATCTGCGACAGAACGGGGGCTCTGCTTAAGAAAGTCACCGTTCACCGCAACTTCAACTGCCTTCATTTTATTTTCAGTCAACGTCCCTGTCTTGTCAGTGCAGATCACAGTCGCAGAACCTAGCGTTTCAACATTCGCCAACCCTTTCACCAGGACCTGTTCCTTTGCCATCCGCTCAACCCCTAAAGCCATGACAATGGTTGCAGTAGCAGGCAGACCTTCGGGAATAATGGAAATAGACAAGGAAATGGCGGTCATGACCAATGGAATAAGCGCAAATCCCTGAACAACGCCGAGAACAAAGACCAAGACACAGACACCAAGTCCGATCAATGTCAAGATCGTTCCTAATTTATTCAATTTGCGAGTCAGCGGGGTAGGTGTTTCTTCCTGGACTGCCAGCGAATCCGCAATCTGTCCGACTTCTGTATTCATGCCTCGCTCACAGACAACACCAAATCCATTGCCATTGGTTACGATTGTCGACATGTATGCCATGTTTATCCGATCCCCTAACGGAATAGACTCTCCTGCTAATGACTCACTGCTTTTCTCAACCGGCAAAGACTCTCCGGTGAGGGATGACTCCTGAATCTCCAGTGAGTTCACTTCCACCAACCGCAGATCTGCACTGACGATATCCCCTGCCTCAAGATAGACAATATCGCCTTGGACCAGATCCCGCGCCAAGATGATTTTCAGATCATCTTCACGCTTAACCTTTGCATGAGGTGCACTCATGCCTCTTAAGGCATTCAATGCATCTGTGGCTTTTTTCTCCTGAATCACGCCGATTAAGGCATCCACCACAATAATGACGAGAATAACAAAAGCCTCAATCCATTCATTCAACAAAGCCGATAGAAGTGCAGCACCCATCAAAATCAAAACCATATGATCAGAAAGCTGATCAAGAATCATTTTGAGAATGCTTTTGCTCTTCGGCTCAACAAGTTCATTGTAACCGTACCGGGCTAATCGTGAGGATGCCTCATCCTCACTTAAACCCTCCCTACGGGATCGGACAGTGTCTAACACCTCTTCCGAAGAAGATGTATACCATTGACTATGCTCGGGAATTTCCACTTGGAAAACCACCTCTTTCTCTTTGCAAAGCAAAAAGGCTATGAAAAGTCATAACCGATTTCAATGAATTCTGTGGGTTCATTATCAGGACGCTACTGTCCGGATCCGCTGTTTCTTCTATGGTCCATTACCTCTTTGCTTTGATACATATAAGTTTAAGATGAGTATTCATGAATGTCAAATTAGGAAACTCTAATATTCATCCGGCAAAGAAAATCTGACTCAGAAGTATCTCCACTATTCCCTGGAACCCAGCGCATACGGTCGGTCATTAAAGGCGAAGCACTTAAGCACTTCGCCTGTTTTGTGATTTATTGATTTTCCGCTCGATCTGACCCAGAATAAAGTCAATAGCGACAGCCATAAAGGCGGTCGGAAGTGCTCCG
>CALNCD010000256.1 GCA_937874965.1 uncultured Erysipelotrichaceae bacterium
AAAATAAGACAAAAGAAAATCGGGCAATAAAAATTCAACTAGAGGTAGAAAGCTTTCCAAATTCAACAAATTAAAATTTATGCAAACTTAAAAAAATACAATACTCCCCACACGCAAGAAGACCTTCATCCGGTTCAATAATCCGCATGCCATGGCCAGCACACCGCTGAAGATTGCTCTGCGTAAGCGGGTTGAGATACATCGCTGTATTCATTGCGGGTGCGATAAGTTTCGGACACGAAGCCGCTAAGAACGTCGTGGTCAACATATCGTCCGCAATTCCATGAGCAACTTTCGCAATAACATTCGCCGTTGCTGGAACCAGAATAAAGACATCTGCCTTCTTCGCAATTGAAATATGCTCAATCTCATAGTTTTCAGAAAATTCCATCGTTTCAACCAACGTTTTATGATGAGTCAATGACGAAAACTGCAACGGTGTAATAAAGGCAGCTGCATTCCGTGTCATGATCACTTCCACATCAAAACCTTTTTTAACCAGGTCACTGACAAGCTGAACGCTTTTGAAAACTGCAACACTGCTTGCAACACCGACAACTACACATTTAGGCATGTGCAAGCTCCTTTCTTCCTCGAATCGCTTTGACAACTGAGGGAGCAATCACCGCTGCTAAAGCCGATTCACACAAGCCATTGACGCTTAATAATGAAAGAAGCGCCAGTGGAAGTGCCTGAGCACTTAACCCTAAGGCAATCCTGTATTGGTGAGCAAAGAGAAGCGCGATACCTCCAAGAACCAGTCCGGTATGAACTAAACTTGAAGCCATAGCAGCCAACGAAGCACTTAGTGCCTTTCCAAAATAGCGCAAAAGCAACCGATAGAAATACCCGCTGGAAATCCCCAAGAGAATTCGAGGAACATAAGCAAGAACAAGACTCCATCCGTTGGAGTGTATCCCGTTGATTTCAATAAACGGCGAGAAAATAAAGCTGGTCAGGTTCGGATTGAATGTCGCATTAAAAAGTGAAATCGTTCCGAAAACTGCGCCAAGGAGTGCACCTTCTTTTGGACCCAGAAGAATCCCTGCCAGAATGACTGGTAGATGCAATGTTGTGAGATTGATAAATCCCAATGGAATAAATCCTAGGAAAGGCACCGACGCTAAAACTATCTCAATAACCGCAAACATACAGATAAGACTAAAACGCTTTGTTTGATTCATGATTTCCTCCACTGTCGTTCCATTGCTGGATACAACGTTTCTGTTCCTCTATTATAGCGGCTTCGCTCAAAAAGATGAAGCCCTATTCGTTAGGAACCGCTGTCTATCTTTCACTTCCAGATAAACCGCCGCTCGCATCTGAGCTAAGCAAGTTCCATGAAAATCAAAATCCGTTTTGTATATGAACCGTTCTGACGCTGAACTTAAGGGATCAGTCATCGTTCCCATCTTTCTCCAGCAGCTTTGCCTTTCTCCGGTTGACCATTGCAAGCCCTGCATCGCCAAGAACAATCGCAATCACCGGTTGAAAAACCTGTTTAAACTCCATATTCTTAAAGATAAATACTTGTACAAAAAGCAGAATCAACAAAATACCGTACCCTACTATTCTTTTAATAACCTTTTGATTCTTCATCGGAACCTCTCTCCAGCCACTTCGGGCCTATCATCTCTATACTCACACTTCACTTAGAATACGGTATTAATCTGCATTTTCCTGAATAAAAATTTATATCTTACCGAATTCAGGCCGCAACGGATTTGTCTCTTCCCTCTGATCTATTGCAATTTGCCGATTGCCAAGCTGTCCGGTACGTTTTTCCTCCTCAATCTGCCGTTACAAAAAAAAGCGTATTCGCCTGATAGGCGGATACGCAAGCTCTTCCATGTCGATCACTTGCAGACAACATGCAATTCATTCTTGATAACTGCTGCCTGCGCAATTCCTCTGATTCCACCGACAGTAGCACTTCTAAGCTGTCTACAGCACCGAACCGTTATGGATATCCAAGTGGTTTAATACGTTCGGCTTACCCGTTGTTCGTAAACTTGCTTGGCTTAACTTTAGACAACAGAACCAAAGTCTCCACATGAGCCGTCTGAGAGAACATGTCAAATACCTGGATTGAGCGGATGGCATACTTGTTTTTCAGAATACTGAGGTTTTTCCCCAGAGTACTTGGATTACAGGAAATATAGACAATGTTCTTTATCTTTGCTTTCATCAGTGATTCAAGCATTCCCTCATCCAATCCGGGGAGGATCAACAATCACGTAATCGATTTCTTGCTTCTTACTGACCCGTTTCAAAAATTCCGCTGAGTCACTCACGCTGAACTTCACATTCTCAATCCGGTTCAGGGCCGCATTGGAATTCGCATTCCGGATCGAAGGTTCATTGATATCGCAGCCCACGATTGTTTCAGCTTTAGTGCTCACCATCAATGACATGATTCCCAATCCGGAATAGGCTTCCACAATCATGGAACACGGTCTAATCAGCTTTTCAACTTCCTTATAGAGATGGGCAGCCTGGATCGTATTCAACTGATAAAATGAATAAGGATGGGCACTCGCTTTAATCTTGTTGACATTAAATGTGATAGCATCCTTCCCATAGAGTTTCTTCAAAGGCAAGACGATGATCTCTGCTCCCTTGGCACTGGTATTGATGCTCTGATGAACAGAAACAAGATCAAGCTGACGCAATGCATCGATAACCTCCTTGGAAATCGTGTATTGTGAAGTCACTAAAGTACACTGAATCTGCTGATTCAGGATACGAAGGACAAGAAAGCGCAGCCCTTCCCGTTTACCTTTTTCATAGACGCTGACATTCTGCTGATTCAGAACCTCGAGCACGGCTTTGCGCATGGCCTCCAATTTAGGATCGTGGATAATACAATGATTTACCGGAATGAAATAACGGGTATTGGGCTTATAGAAGCCGGCCACGATCTTGCCATCCAGATAACTCACGGGCATTTTAAGCTGATTGCGATATTCAAGTGGTTTAGGATTGCGGTGATAGACAACCGAATGCGCCTTTATCCCTGCATATTTCTCCAGGCTTTCCTGAAGAAGCCCTACTTTGATCCTTCCTTGGTTTACAATGCCGGTATGCATCAAAGTACACCCGCCGCACTCATCAATATTATCGCAGGGAGGCGTGATCCTCTCCTTGCTGGGCTTCACGATTTTCACCAATTGCGCCTTCATGTAAGTGGGTTTACGTTCACTCACTTCGACCATGACTTCTTCATCCACCAATGTCCCCTCAACAAAAACCGGTTTCTTATTCAGATAACCGATTCCCTCGCCGTTGATACCGTATTTCTTTATGATTAGCTTATCCATTATTTACCTCAAAAAAGAAGACCGCAGGTCCTCTTTATTCATCAATTGCCCATTCAGGGACTTCATTGCCTCTTCGTATTATCACGATTTTCTGAAAATCAGTTTGATTCAGGAACCGTAAAATTGCCATTTCCTCATCGTCTGTACATCCGATAATAACCCGTGTATCGATACTCTTCTCCAGAATATCCACCATGACGATAACAGCCTGTGCAAATGAAGACTGACCTTTGAATACTTTGACTGCCATCCCGTTCTCTGTCGATTCACTAAGATGTCCGAAATCAACTGGATAAACCAAATTCGCATACTGGGGATGCCGCGACCCGGCAGTAGAAACAATTTCGATTTCTGATGAAACCAAGAGTGTATCCAATTTCTGCCAGAAGAATGCATTATTCTCAAATTGTTTCATAAGTTTGACTCACCTTCTGAACTCAATTATAAGCAAATATACGCCTAATGTAAAGGTGATTATTCAGAGCAACGCATTCTTTTTCATTTATTTGCATAAGGCTCTCATTCTTGCTCAGAACCCTTGAAATTATTTCATAATCCGCATAGCATTCAGGACTGCCAACAACGAAACACCGACATCTGCAAAGACTGCCAGCCACATACTTGCCAAGCTGAAAATCCCTAGGATCATGATGACTATCTTAACAGCCATAACAACGATAATCGTTTCTCGTACAATCGAAACTGTTCGCTTTGAAAGATCAATGGCTGTGATAATCTTGGATGGATCATCATTCATCAGAATGATATCCGCCGACTCAATTGCCAGATCATTCCCGAACTGACCCATTGCAATTCCAACATCACTCATGGCCAGCACCGCAGCATCATTCATGCCATCCCCAACATAAGCAACGCTTTCGCTTGTGCTTGACTTGATCGCCTCGAAGGCATCCACTTTCTGGTCGGGCAAGAGTTCAGAGCGAACTTCATCCAGGTGCAAAAACTGTCCGATCCGATCTGCAACATTCTTCTTATCACCGCTAAGCATAATTGTTTTGATATTGAACCTTTTCTTCAACGACGCTATCGTTGATTGACTTTGTTCCTTCACCTCATCTTCGATAACAATATACCCTTCAATCACCTGGTTAATCACCACATATACGACTGTGGAATCAATCGGATTACTGAGCGGCTCAACGCCACGTTCCTCCAGCCCTCGCTGATTCCCCACATAAATAGCCAAACCATCGACATCCGCACTGCTCGCTGAGATTTCGGATGCGGGAATGATCCACCGGATGAGCATAAGCACGGGCGATAGAACGGGCAATCGGGTGTTCAGATTGACTCTCAACCATTGCTGCATACTCTAAAATCTGATCCTGGGAATACTGACGAACACTGGCGACTTCAACAACAGCAAAGTTACCCTTGGTCAATGTCCCTGTCTTATCAAAGACCATCGTCGTAACTTTACTTAGATCTTCTAAGGCCTGACCGCCCTTGACAAGAATTCCTTCGGTTGAACTCTTGCCGATACCGGCAAAGAAACCAAGCGGTGTGGAAATAACCAAAGCACAAGGACAGCTGATGACCAGCAGAATCAACGCCCGCTCAAGACCCGTGTAGAAATTTCCTGAAACCAAGGCAACAACAATCATCACGACAACCGCCAGCGCAACTACAATCGGAGTATAGACCCGTGAGAAACGGGTAATGAACTTTTCAGTCGATGCTTTTTTCAATGAAGCATTCTCAATTAGATCCATCAGCTTCTTTACTGTTGAATTCGCATACAAGGCATCCACGCGGATTTCCAATGTACCCTTGAGATTAATGCTGCCCGAAAGAACCTTATCGGATTGATACACTTCCACCGGTACTGATTCCCCGGTTAACGAAGACATATCTAAAAGACTATCTCCAGTAAGAATCGTTCCATCAAGAGGAATCCGTTGTGATGGATAGACAACGATGGTATCCCCAAGAAGAACCTGGTTCGGATCAACCTTCGTAATGGTATCCCCTTCTTTCAACTGCGCAAATTCAGGTTTGATATCCATCAATTCCTGAATGGATTCACGTGACTTATCCACAGCTCGATCCTGGAAGTATTCACCAACTTTATAAAACAGCATCACGCCGATGGCCTCTGGATACTCCTGAATGAAGAAAGCACCGATAGTCGCAATAGACATCAGGAAGTTCTCGTCAAAAATTTCCTTGGCCAGAATATTACGACCCGCCTTTAACAGCACATCGTAACCGACAAACAGATACCCTGCTATCGCAAACGGAAGAATCCACAGATTATCCCTGAAAAAGTAAGTAATCGCCAGGATAACGATTCCGATAATGATCTGCCAGATGGAAAAAGTGAGGCCAAGATATGTCTTTTTGACTAAGTGCGGTTTCTGTTTTTCTTTACGAAGCGTCACTGGTTCCAGCTTCTGCAACTGCTTTTCCAGATCGCTGAGTACCGCATCACTCAGTGTACCGTCTTTCATTTCCAGATAAACCTTACCATCCACATAGCTCACTACCGCATGGTCAACATCATCCCTCTTATTTATTGCCTTCTCAAGCTTCAAGGCACATGCAGCGCAATCCAATCCATCGATATAGAGCACTTGCTCACCGGTCGTCTTTTGGTGAGCCGGTTGTTCACTCACTGTTTCACATGTGCAGCCTTCGTGTGAACAATGACTATGATCATGATCGTGCTCGTGCTCATGATGATGGTCATGATCGTGTTCCTCATGGGAATGGCCATGGCCGTCCAGTGAATGGGTATGATTGACTAGAACTTCATCAACCCATTGATTAATCTGAAGCTGGACCGCTCTGGCATCCAGTCCATCCTCACTCTCAATTTCCAGTTCATGATCGAAGGGATCAAGATGCATTCCTGTAAGATGACCAATGTTCCTGGCCACTTTCTGTTTTAAGAGATTGGCACAGACATCACAGTCAATGCCGTTGATTGTAAACTCATATGTTTTCATACATTACTCCTTAATATGTTCCAGCGCTGAAGAGAAAATGGTCATGATGTGATGATCACTCAAGGCATAGATGACGCTCTTTCCAGCCTTGGTCGTCCGAACCAGCCGCATTTTCCGTAAGGTTGCCAGCTGATGGGATACAGACGATTGAGACAGTTCAAGAACCGCACAGATATCACTGACACACATTGAACGAACAGCCAGCGTCTGGATAATTCTCAATCGGGTTTCATCGGAAAAAATTTTGAAGAAAAGAGCCAAATCGAAGAAATCTTCTTCACATTCAAGTTGGTTACGTACACCTTCGATTTCTTCACTGTTCAGTAACGGGTCCATCTGATCCTCCTAACATATGTTTATTTGTTCATATGTTCATTATAGAATAATCTGTAAATTTGTCAAGAGACTATGCAAAGATATTGAAAGGATTCGAATTTATCGTATAATTGTTTTAGCGAAAGGGGAATAGAGATGAAAAAGATTATACAGGAATTCAAAGACTTTGCGATGCGGGGATCCGTGCTCGATATGGCTGTCGGTGTTGTCATCGGCGGAGCAATCACAGCAATTGTGAAATCATTGGTTGATGATATTATCATGCCCTTGATTCTCGCATTGTTCGGTGCAGGAAAAGACGGTTCAGCTTCCTTTGCAGCATTGTCATTTACACTGAACGGCTCGACCGTCACTTATGGTGCCTTTCTGATTGCGATTGTAAACTTCTTCCTGATTGCATTGGCTTTGTTTATGATGATTAAAGCGATCAATGCCTTGAAGTCCCGGGTCAAGAAAGAAGAAGAAGTTAAAACGGACCCGCCTGCACCTGAATCAGAAGAAATTAAAGTGCTCAAAGAAATACTTACGACACTCAGAAATGAAAAAAAATAACACCCTGCGGTGTTATTTTTTTCTTCACTTCATTTAGCCCTAAAGCAAAGACCTGCTAACGTTCAAGTTATGTCGAACCATGTCATATTATTCCTGACTTCTCTATTATAATGAGAATGATTCTCAATTACAAGAGCTTTAGTCAATTTCATCATCAGATTCTATTTTTTCAGCCTTTACTTCTTTAATGACCTTATCTTCCACAGATAAAATCTGGAATTGATAGCCTCCGAACTCAATCATGGAATGATCATTG
>CALNCD010000257.1 GCA_937874965.1 uncultured Erysipelotrichaceae bacterium
GAATAAGCTTAACCGCCGTTTTTTCACCGACAGAGGGAACACCAGGGATATTGTCGCTGGAATCCCCCATCAATGCCTTTAGATCAATAATCTGAATCGGTTTGAGTCCATAGGATTCTTCAAAAGTAGATTCATTCATAATTGAAAATTCGGTCAACCCTTTTTTCATCAAAGTAACACTTGCATGAGGATTGATCAGTTGCAGCAAGTCACGATCAGAAGAGAGAACGATAATTTCATCATCAGGGTAACGGTCTACCATCGTTCCTATGATGTCATCTGCTTCATAGCCAACAACTTCGCTGCGATATAAACCATAAGCATCCAAAAACTCCCGAATGAGCGGAAACTGCTGGACTAATTCTTCAGGCAATGACTTGCGTGTTCCTTTATATTCCGGGTATTGCTTATGCCTGAACGTCTTTTCTCCAGTATCAAAAGCCACAAGAACATGGGTTGGCTCAATCAGTTCAAGGGCCTTATTAATCATATTGGCAAAGCCGAACAATGCATTGGTTTCTTTGCCGAAAGATGTTGTCATCGGTCGCCCCATCGTCGCATAGAAAGCTCTGAAAACGACCGAATTCCCATCAATAAGTAATATCTTTTTCATTATGCCCTCACTTTCCTAATCATTGTATCATACTCTTTCAATAACACCATAAAAAAAGCGGATTACTCCGCTATCGCAATGGACTCCAATTGAACGATATTCGCATTCATCAAAGAGACATAATCACGCCCATTGACCTTATCATCAGCCGACAGCTGGTAGAGATTACTCAGCTTAAACTCCAGGCCAAGTTCACTCTTGAGCGTCTGATAAAGGGCTTCATAATGGTCAGGCAAGTTATCCTCGTGGGCAATATACTGAACACCATCACTTAGAATTCTCGACTTTATGGCATCCAACTGAGCATTGTTTGGTAAAACACCGTACTCAGAGAGAACAACAGGATAGACATTGACATAGTATGATCTCTGCCAATATCCAAAGCTTGGCGTCATACTGACAAACGAGACTTTCTTGGATAACAGCTTGAAACGTGAATATTCATAATCCAGATTAGTCAGATTATTTAACAAGGTCTCGAAATTGGCTTCAAAGAATTTCTTCTCTTCAGGATAATTGGCATTAAGCCACGACAAGATTTCCCGTCCCATTGAAACCATCTGCGTAGGGTCAATCCAGACATACGGATCGAACTTATAGAGATCTGTCTTATCAAAGGCAGTTCCTTTATAGTAGGCTGAAATATCCGGAAATGACTTGTCGGAAGTGTATATCATTGTATATCGTTTGAATTCCTGCAACGCGACAACATTGGAAAGATCAACAACATCGCCCTTGGCCTTTTCAATCGTTGAACTGTAAACACTCATGTAAGGCTCAAGTTCACCCAACGTCAGGATCAAGCTTGCATTCCTCAACAGCGTTTCATAATAAGGAGTACTACCCGTTTCACCCGTGATCGGATCAGCAGTAGCAATCTGGGAAAGCTGGGCAATACCGGTAGAATCAGAAAGCGAGGTAACTGTCACCTTATCTTGAGCAATCATTTTTACCAGGTATTCCACCGGATAATTAGTGACTGCGATTGTGATGGATTTCTTTTGACAGCCGCTCAACATCGTGAGCGATAGAACACTTGCAAGTAGGATTGATAATAAACGCTTCATACTGACTCCTTTTTCTGTTGATCCGCAACCGCATCATCCTGAATAATCCATTGGTTTCTGATCAGATTATATATGCTTCGAGCGGAGATGTAGAATGGGATAGCGATCAGCACGCCCATCGGACCGAACATCGCGCTAAACCCGTATATAACAAGCAAGGAGACTAACGGATTGGTCTGAACCTTGCGCTTATAGACAATCGGCGAGATCACATAGGCATCCACATTTGACAATACAGCGATGAAGACCAACAGCAACACAACCCGGCTGGTTGATAGATTCAAGGCAGTCAAGATTCCGACAATGTTGCCGAATATTCCCCCAACATATGGAATAAGCAACCCTAATGCCATAATCAAGGCAATAATCAATGCATACCGATGACCGATAATCGTATACACAATACTATATTCAACAAACTTAATCAACATCAGAACAAAGAGAGCGCTCAGATAATCGCTGATACTCTTGCTTGTAACTTGCAGTGTCTTTTGAAGTTTGGTTGAAATCATACCGGCAATCTGGAAAATTGCTGCAGCAATCTTTTCATAATCAAAGATGAAATATAAGGTAACTATAATTGTAAATAAAGCAAACGTGACCACCGATAATATCTGAGAAATTGAACTCTGGATGATAGACGTTATCGTGTTGGACAGATTCGTAGTCCACGTTGTGCTGTTCAGCTGGTTTATGATTTGGGTAACGACACTTGAGACCAGCTCGGATGGAGGATTCTTGCTCATATCAACATAATAATTATAAAGCTGTTCAACACTTCCACCTATGGCCTTGGTAATTGAGACAACATCATTGATCAACGTTGGAATAACCGCAGCGCCTATCGCCAGCAAACCGGCAAATAAGAGCAGAAGAAGAACCGGGACTGAAAACGTCCGTGAAATATGAATTTTTTCCAACCAGACAATTAGGGGGTGCAGAATGAAGGCAAGCATGAACCCAATGAAAAAGGGCAACAGAATGCCATAGAGCATGCTTAATGTACCGCCCCAAAACACCTGGGTTTCAATTGTTAAAAAAACAGCGAGCAAAACAAGAACAAGCGTGACAAGCCGTTTAATAGTAATATTGGCTTCAAAAATCGCAACAATTTTTTTCCAAAGGTTCATAGTTCCCTCTATCTATACCGCAACGACTTTTCAGAACGTCGTAGACGCTGGTCATTACGTTTCATAAAATGACGATAGCCATTGTTTAACCCGAAAGCAATAAAACAGAATACAGTATTGAACAAAACTGATCCGAACATCTGTTTCTGAAGGTAGTTGTAGAAACTGATACTAAGGACGCCCTGTCCTGAAGCAAAAGCGAACATCAGCAACTCCCGCATAAATACGCCGAAAATAACCAGCATTACAACTTCAACCTTTGTATACGAGAGCCGCTTTCCGAGCAAATAAACAAAAGCAATGGTCAGCATAATGCTCAATGCATTGATAAAGAATCCCTTGCTGGAAAAGAAATCAAGCACCAGACCATAACAGAATGCCAGAACAACAGCATTCAAACTGGATAACTCACTCAAGAACAAGATAATCAAGGTGAAGCCGAACATCGAAATGAAAAAGTAGCTTTTAAACGAATAGTCGACCGGAAAAACCGCCATCACCATTGCATCCAGAATCATCGCAATCACAAGAAAGAAAATCTGAAACATATACTTACTCTTCATCATGGAATAACCACCGAAACATAGTCGAAATTATCAAAATCAGCACTTGGCGTCACATAGATCCGAATACTGTTTGCATCGCTGCTTGTTTCTATACGGCTTACGCTGCCAACCGATAAACCCGTAGGGTAAATACCGCCCAGACCGGAAGTAATGACGTGATTGTTCACCTGGATAGCACTTGCATCACCGACAATCGTCAAGACAAACTCACCGGAATTGGCATCATAGGAATTCAAGATGCCGTCAACGACAACTCCCTGGCTCACCTGTATTCGGACAGACGCCTGATTCATCATGTCATTGGCGGTAAAAAGCGTCACTGTCGATGAGGCCTTTCCAATCGATAAAGTCTTGCCGATAACTCCCTTCGAAGTCATCACCGCATACTCATTACCAGCGCCTAATCCATCATCAGTGCCGACATTAATCGTGACGGTATTCGCCCAGGAATTCAAATCACGGGTTGTAACAGAAGCATTCACCAATTGAAATTGATTATACGTTTCTTTTAATCCAAGCAAATCCTTAAG
Organism: uncultured Erysipelotrichaceae bacterium; assembly: GCA_937874965.1. Classification (GTDB taxonomy): domain Bacteria; phylum Bacillota_I; class Bacilli_A; order Erysipelotrichales; family Erysipelotrichaceae; genus CALNCD01. The sequence continues at coordinate 3,907 of CALNCD010000257.1, forward strand.
TTCATTGTAATTACGCTGAAGCTCCGCAAGCTGGGCTTCCTTCGCTTGATAACTCTCCAGATCCTTTTTAAGCTGATCATTCTCATCTCTTAGCTTCCAGAAACTTGTCAGATCAGAAGAAAGATTCACCACAGCCTGAATAGGCTGATCAATCAGCGTATAACGCATCGTTGAAAAAAAGGAATATGTCTGTCCTTTCACGGTTTGGTAAATCGCGTTTTCTTTTACAGCATTCAAGGCAATCGTCAACACTAAAGTCAAACCGACCAAAGCCAACAGAACGCGCTGTGTTCTCGTATATTTTTTCATTTTTTCACCACGTTCATTATACCGTTAATACCCATGATTATCAAATGAAAATAGGAATCTGCCTGAACCGCTAGTCTTCAAAAAGAAATTCATGGCTCTCGCGGATACTAAAATATCCCGAATTCGTGATCAGGATATGATCAACAACTGAAATT
>CALNCD010000258.1 GCA_937874965.1 uncultured Erysipelotrichaceae bacterium
GTCCGCAATGACTTAACGTATATTTCCAATTCTGCACGTAATACATTTGATATATACCAGCCTACGTCTTCCTCTGGGCCGTTGGCGGTCGTGATCTGGGTTCATGGCGGCGGTTATGTTGGCGGTGATAAATCCGGAATGAAAGAATTCGCAACCTATATTGCTGATCGAAATCAAGTTGCCGTCGTCTCGATGAATTATGAACTTGCGCCTGCCTTGAAGTATCCAGGTCAGGTCTGGCAAGTGGATGACTTGATTTCTTATCTGCAAAGCAATGCAGCCTTGTTTCCTGAATTGGATATGACCCGGGTCTTTTTCGGAGGAGATTCCGCCGGTTCACAGATTGCCGGACAGTACGTTACTCTCCAAACAAATGATACCTATCGTCAGTCGATGGGTTTTCCGAAGCGTTTAGAGGCTGCTCAGATTCTAGGCTATCTTTCGTATTGCGGACCGGTCGACCTCCAGCAATCCGCACAAGCTGTGACCGATAACTGGATGATGAAATTCTTTGTGAAGACGGTCGCTTGGTCCTTGTTAGGAACAAAGGACTGGAAGAATTCAAATGAACTCCAGCAGGCTTCCTTGGTTAATCAAGTCAATTCTCAATTTCCTTCTGCCTTGATTACCGATGGCAATTCCTACTCATTCCCTGATCAAGGCATTGCCCTTGCCAATCGGTTAAGTGATCTAGGTGTTTCGGTTGATCGTTTGTTCTTTACGGACACGACCAAGGTGATCACTCATGAATACCAGTTTAATTTTGATACTCAGGAAGCACTTGATTGTCTGGATATGAGCGTGGCATTCATCGCCCGTCAGCTGAATAGCGTCAATCCGTAAACGAATAGCTCTCGATTGAATGGCGGTACTTGCGCTTTCAGTGTTTCAGGCATGAATCGGTGTTCATTTTCACCATGATTTACGTTAGAATAGGTGGAAATATGTTTCTTAAACAAATTGAAATGCAGGGGTTTAAATCCTTTGCGGATAAAGTCGTCATTCAATTCGAATCTGCCGTAACTGGTATTGTAGGACCCAATGGTTGCGGGAAAAGCAATATCACGGATGCGATAAAATGGGTTCTCGGCGAACAGTCGGTTAAATCCATGCGCGGTTCAACCATGACGGATGTTATTTTCAATGGTTCAGGGAATCGGCGTAAAGTTAATCTGGCTGAAGTCACGCTGGTTTTTGATAATCGGGATAATGTACTGCATACAGACTATCAGGAAGTGGAAATCACCCGTCGACTGCATCGGGAAACCCATGAAGGGGAGTATTTCCTGAACAAGAAGCCTTGCCGTTTAAAAGATGTTCTGGATCTGATTCTGGATACGGGATTAGGCCGCGATTCTCTGAGCATGATTTCACAGGGGAGCATCAGTTTCTTCGCAGAAGCAAAACCGATTGAACGGCGTGCTTTGTTTGAGGAAGCTGCCGGGGTCTCAAAATATAAGAAGCGCAAGATTGAGTCCATTAATAAACTTGAACGGACTCAGGAGAATATCGAGCGGATGCAGGATATCGTGGATGAACTTCAAAAACAGGTAATCCCGCTTAAGCGTGCTGCCAAAAAAGCAAAAATTTATCTTGAAAAGAAAGAGGCGCTGAAGACTGTGGAAGTCAGCGTTTTAGTGCGTGAGATCAGTGAAAGTGATCATTTGATTGAGACTGGCGAGACAGAACAGTTCAATCTGGGCGCAGAAATAGCATCACTTGAGACAGCCATTCAGCTCTTCGAAACCCAGATACAGCAGCAACGGGATGATATCCGGGCGATGGATCAGAGCGTGAATGCCCATCAGGAAGAATTGATGACATTGGTTCACGAGATTCAGACATTGGAGACCCGTAAGGTTGAAATTGATGAAAAACGAAAGTATATTCTGGAAATCGGCAATCAGCAGGAAAAAATCAAGGAATTGGAAGCAATGGTCTCAGATGCATCCAATGAATACAACGATCGGCTATCCCGCCAGAAGGAATTGCGGTCCGATATCGATATTCTGAATCAGCAGTCCATTGATTGCAACCGCAGCCGGATTACGCTGAATTCTGATCAGGACCTTTCGTTAAGCAAAATCCGTAAGCTGCAAAGCCGGATTGATGTATTGAATAACATCATTGAGCGTCCATTCGAGAGTCAGGCCGGAGTTGGTGCCGTTATGGCCAATAAGAGTTCTTTGAGCGGAATCCATAATGTTGTAGCCAAGTTATTGCTTCCTAGTGAGGGTTATGAAAATGCCATCAGTACAGCGCTGGGGGGTGCCTTGATGCATATCGTTACCGTGGATGAAAAGGCAGCGCGTGATGCCATCGGTTTTCTGAAACGGAATTATTCTGGGCGTGCAACGTTCATTCCTTTGAACGTCATGCGTGAGCGGACAATTCAGCGGGAAGCCATGATTATTGCTGAAAATACGAAGGGTTATCTTGGGGTAGCCACTGATTTCGTGAACTGCGATGAACAGTTCGATGTCCTTGCCTTTTCGCTTTTAGGAAACGTGCTGGTAAGTGACACCTTGGAACATGCCAACGAACTGGCGCGTTTGACCCGTTATCAGTATAAAATTGTGACTCTTGATGGGGATGTTATTCATCGAGGCGGTACAATGAGCGGCGGAAAACAGCGTGAGAATAATTCGTTGCTCTCAGCAGAAAGCGACTTGAAGAAAGCACAGGAACAGTTGGATAACGAAGTACGTCATGAAGAGGATATCCGTCTGAAACTTGCTTCCAGTGAAAAACAGAAGAACAGCATTGACCAGGATTTGATGAACAAACGGATTTCCCTTGCACAGATTGAGTCTTTGGTCGATGTCAAACGATCGAAGTATGAGCGGCTGAAGAGCGAATTGGAAGAATTGAATCCGGAAGCGCTTGATCATGTGAATTCATTTAAAGACGATTTGGTCAGCAGCTTGAATGCTGCTTATCAGCGTCGTGATGAATTGAATCTGTCAATCCGTTTGAAACGGGATGAACGGATGAAAAGCAGTGCAGAGGGTGAGCGTCGTGAAGTAGCGATCCGTCAGCAGCGGAAGTCTCTTCAGGAATTCCAAGCCAAAGAAACTGCGGTGAAGGTCGACCTGGCCAAAGTCAAAGCGGCTCGTGATTATAACCTTTCCCGGTTGTCCAGTGAATATCAGTATACCTACGAATTTGCGTTGGCAGAAGTAGGAATGAGTGATGACAGCTTCGAAGGCGAATCCGTTGCACAGCTGCGTCAGGAACTTTCTGCCTTGGGGAATGTCAATATGGATGCGCCTGAGGAATATGAAGCTGTGAATGAACGCTATGAGTTCCTGGTGAAACAGTTGAATGAGTTGATTGAGTCCCGTGACAAGATTCTCGCGGTTATCGCTGAAATGGATGAGGTCATGAAGACTCAGTTCAAGGAAATGTTCGATAAGATCAATAATGAATTGGATGGTGTCTTTAAAGCCTTATTCAATGGTGGCAGTGCTTCACTTGCCCTTGAGAATCCCGATGATCTTCTCAATACGGGGATTGATATTGATGTTCAGCCTCCTGGTAAATCGGTACAGAATATTCGTTTGTTCTCAGGCGGGGAAAAGAGCCTGATTGCAATTTCGGTGCTGTTTGCGATTCTCAAGGCGCGTCATATGCCATTATGCATCTTTGATGAAGTCGAGGCAGCCCTGGATCAGGGAAATGTTGAACGGTTTGCCAATTACTTGAAGAACTTCTCGGATGAGACCCAGTTCTTGGTGGTAACCCATCGTCCGGGTACGATGACCAAGTGTGATGTCTTGTATGGTGTCACAATGCCTTCCCAAGGAGTTT
>CALNCD010000259.1 GCA_937874965.1 uncultured Erysipelotrichaceae bacterium
GCTCCTGTATCATAGTCTATAATACGAAATTATTCAAGATAACGCGCCGAAATGGATTGAACAACATCTCTCTAACCGATATAATGTCAGTTAAAGGGACGAGGGCAATTATGGAAAACAGATTAAATAAGCATATTAAAACCGTCAAGCTCAGTGGAATCAGAAGCTTCAGCGAACATGCCAAGAAAGCAAAACCGGATTGTGTTTTTCTAACGATCGGAGATCCTGATTTCGATACGCCGGAAATCATTAAGCGGACCGCCATTGAGTCCATTCAGAATAATCATACGCACTATGCTCCTGGTAACGGGCTATTGAGTTTGCGCGAGGCGATTGCCCGTCATGAGAATAAACGGTATGGCACGGACTACACCTCAGATGAAGTTTACATCACCAATGGCTGTACCGGGGCATTGGCGGCTACGTTTCTGACGATTCTCAATGCCGGAGATGAAGTAATCATCCCGACACCGGCCTATACGCTTTACCGGCCGATTGTTGAAATGGCGAACGGAACGGTTGTGAATATCGATACAAGCAATGACTCGTTCCAGATTACAGAGCAGGCATTGAAGTCTGCACTGAGTGAGAATACTAAAGCCATTCTGTTAACCAGCCCGAATAATCCCACCGGTGCTGTCTACTCCAAGCAAACGCTGGATATGATTCATGATCTGTTGAAAGACAAGCCGATCTTTGTTATTGTGGATGAGGTCTATAACGAAATCATCTTTAAAGAGTGTCCAACCTTTATGAGTTATCAGGATATGCGTGACCGGATTATTCTCTTGCAGAGTTTTTCAAAGCCGTATGCCATGACTGGATGGCGTATTGGTTACATGATCGCAGATAAACCGATTGCAGCATATCTTTCCAAGATGAACCAATTCATGGTTACCGGAATCACTACATTTGTTCAGGAGGCCGCTATCGTCGCTTTGGAGACAGATGCCAGCTATATGCGTGAATCGTATCATAAACGTAGGGATTATACGTATCAGCGTCTAGTGGATATGGGCTTGGATGTGGTTAAGCCGGAGGGAGCCTTCTACATGTTCCCTTCTATACAGAAGTTCAATATTCCCTCGGAAATCTTTTGTGAAAGGGCACTTATGGAACAGAGTGTGGCAGTGGTTGCAGGCGTATATTTTGATGCGGAAGGATTTGTGCGTGTCTCTTACTGTACCAGTGAGGAACTGCTCAAGGAAGGTCTGGATCGTTTAGAAAAATTTGTAAAATCATTGTAGTTTATACAATTCTTATCATAAATTGAAGAAAAGGCATGATTTCCTCATTTGTTTATGGTAAACTTATTCTATAAATCGACAAATGACTTATAAATCTATAAATTATATATCCAGGAATTTGCCGAATATACAGTTGGATAGAATTAGGAGGAACAATGTTTAGTTCTGTAGAATTAAAGAATTATAAGTTTTTTAAGAACACGACCGTATCATTCAAAAATAAAAAAGGTTCAGTGAAACCCATGATTTTGATCTATGGTGACAACGGCAGCGGTAAGACGTCGTTTATTTCTTCATTTACGTTTTTGAGGAAATCCTTGCTTTCCTTGTCGAATAACTATCTGATGCTGGAATATCTTCAGCAGAAGAAAGTGGATCGGATTGATGCACGGGTCTTTTCAGGATCACCGATGTTTGACATTCGGGATGAAGCCCGTAAGAGCCGCTATTATCTGGCAGAAGGGAATCTTGTTTTAAAGTTCGGGATTACCTTGAATAAACGTGATTATTATTACGAACTGGGCTTTGATGAGGAAAGCAATTTAGTTTCTGAAAAACTGTATCGTGAAACAGCTTCACAGGTTTTTGATATGTTCACGGTCACTCCTGAAGGAATTGATTTTGGACGGGGATCTTTTGATCATCATCAGTCAGCAATCCTCAGTGAAAAGTTTGAATCCTATTGGGGGACATATACGCTGCTATCGATTATTATCAGTGAAATCCAGCAGAATAGCCGGTATTTCATCCGTGATGAGATCCATAAGTCTTTGCGTTCAATTATTGTCTTCTTGCTTGATATGCATGTTTCTTGCCATGAAACAGGCTATGAGCATCAGGATTTCTTGAATATGCTGCATCGTGTTGAAGTCGATGTTGAAGAAGGTGTTACAAATCTGAGCACCAAGCATGTCTTGGAATTAGGTGAACCTCTGGCGAAGTCCTATTTGCATTGGTTTAATCCAAGCATTATCGATGCGTACTATAAGTTTGATATTGAAGGCGATCTAGTCCGTTATATTCTGCACATTAAGAAGAAAACGGATGATGGCATTATCGATATTCCATACAACCGTGAGTCCAGAGGAACCCAGAATTTCCTGTCCTTGCTTCGTGGTATCGTGGATGCGGGAATGGGTCATGAGTTTATCATGGACGGGATTGATAACGGACTTCATGAATTTGCTGTTGCTGACCTCTTTGAAAAGGGCTTCCTGCATCTGAAAAACCAGAATATCTTTACCCTTCATTCAACATTGGTAATGTCTTTTGCTGATCCTGGAAGTATCTATATTGCCTCAGAAGATGATGGCAATTACCACATTATCTGCATTCAAGATATCACAACAACCCAGGAAAACCATAACAACAGAGCCCGTTATGAAAAGGGTGTCTTTGGACGGAAATATCGTCTGGTGCGTACACAGGTTCCTGAATTGGTTGGCGATTTCATTCAGGGAAGTGAATCCGTGCTGCAGAAGAAGAGTTCTGCTGTTCTGAAACGCGATTAATAGATTGCATGGATGAGTTCATTGAAAAATGAACTCATTTTTTGTTTACTTGTCATTGAAAGGGTGATATATTAAGTGAGTTAATAATTAAGTCACTTAATAAAATGACAGGAGGACGAAATGGATGTAGAACGTTTGCATATCCGGAAGATGATTGAAACGATGATGCAGGCCAGGATTTTGAATCGAAAAGCCCATGGTCATCATCGCCCGGGGAAGAATTTTTTTATTCTGCTGGAAATTCAGCACTTGAATAATGGTCAGCCGGTCATGCCTAGTGCACTTGCGAGCAAGCTGGATGTTTCTCAGGCTGCGATTTCACAGATGATCAATCTTCAGGTTAAAGGCGGGTTTGTCAGGCGTGTCCATGACAGCCATGACCGTCGATTGGTTCTTGTTGAGCTTACCCCGGCCGGGAAGCAGAGGGTTATTGATTCGATGAAGCATTTTGAAGCGTATATCGATCAGCTGGTGGATTATATGGGGGTTGAGGAAACCCGTGAATTCATTCGCCTGTTGAATAAAGTATTTGAATTTAGTGAAGATTATATGAAGAGAACGGATGAGAGGAATTGTTTATGATTAAATTACGGAAGTACTTAAAACCGCATTTGCTGGCTCTGTTTCTAGCTATTGCCTTATTGTTTGTCCAATCCTATTCGGATTTGAAACTGCCTAACTACATGTCTCAGATTGTCAATGTAGGTATTCAGCAGAGCGGTATTGAACATGCAACACCTGAAGCAATCAGTACTAAGGGACATACATTGGTAGGGTTATTGCTTGAGGGCGATGAAAAAGCTTTATGGAATCAGTCCTATACATTAGTCACTGCAGGTACAACGAAGTATGAAGGTGAGTATCCGCTAGTGAAGACAGAGGATATTTATGTACTCAATGATGTATCGAGTGCAACGCTTTCTACCCTGGATGTTGCCACAGGGAAAGCGGTTTGGACATTGATAAACCTGGCAGAAGCTCAGCAAGGGTCTTCAGGATCGGGTGCAATATCCACACAGGAAATCAAGCTGGAAGAACTTTATACGATGATTCCTGTATTAACGGTTCTTCCACAGTCTGTTTTAGACAGTGCACAGGCCAAGGCAGCTGCCATGGATGAATCGACACTGAAACAGACCGGTTTGGTTTTCACCAAGGCTTTCTATACCGAGAACGGCATGAATGTTGATACGATTCAGATGAAGTTTGTAATCACTGCTGGGTTCAAAATGATTGGGATGACCCTGCTTGGTACTTTAGCGACGGTTCTGGTTGTATTATTAGCAGCACGGATCGGGGCGGCTGTGGCACGGATGCTACGGGCGGATATCTTCAAAAAGGTTATGAATTTCTCAAACACCGAGTTTGATAAATATTCGTCATCTTCGTTGATTACGCGAACCACTAATGATATTACCCAGGTCCAGCAAGTCGTTACCTTTGGAATCAGGCTTATTTTCTATGCGCCGATTATCGGAATTGGCGGAATCATGATGATCCAGCAGGATAACAATTCCATGACCTGGATAATCGCGGTCGCTGTTGCGGCATTGATTGCTGTCATTCTGGTTATTTTCTTTGTGGCATTTCCGAAATTTAAGATTACCCAGAAATTGATTGACAAGGTCAACTTGGTGGCTCGTGAATCGTTAACCGGAATCATGGTAGTCCGTGCTTTTGGTACTCAGGATTTTGAACGCAAACGGTTTGATGATGCGAATAAGGACCTGTCCAGTGTCTTGCTGTTTGTGAGTGTTATAAGTGCGACGATGATGCCGATTATGATGCTGATCATGAACTTTACAACATTGTTGATTGTCTGGGTAGGTGCACATCAGATCGCCGATGCATCGATGCAGATCGGATCGATGATGGCGTTTATTCAGTACACCATGCAGATTATCTTTGCCTTCCTGATGATTGCGATGATTTTTATCATGATTCCAAGAGCATCGGTATCTGCAAACCGTATCAGTGAGGTTTTGGAAACGGAGAATTCAATTCTTGATCCTGTCAATCCAGTGCATGAGGATCCTAGCAAAAAGGGATATGTGGAATTTGATCATGTCAGTTTCCGTTATGAGGGTGCTCAGGATGATGTTCTCAGCGATATCAGTTTTGTCGCTTCTCCGGGTGAGACTACGGCATTCATCGGTTCAACCGGCAGTGGCAAGTCGACACTGGTTAATCTGATTCCGCGGTTCTATGATGTCAGCGGAGGGAGCATCAAGGTCGGCGGTATCGATATTCGCGATCTTGCTCAGCATGAATTGCGTGATGGTATCGGCTACATTCCGCAGAAAGGAATGTTGTTGAGCGGAACCATCCGTTCCAATCTCGTCTATGGAAAACCTGATGCTACCGATGATGAAATCGAGGAAGCGATTGAGATTTCCCAGGCATCTGATTTTATTTCTAAAAAAGAAGACGGTATTGATTCCAACATCGCTCAGGGTGGAGCCAATGTTTCCGGCGGCCAGAAGCAGCGTCTGAGCATTGCCCGTGCCTTAGTCAAGAAGGCACCGGTTGTTATCTTCGATGATAGCTTCTCTGCTTTGGACTTCAAAACAGATCGTGCGTTGCGTGAGGCATTGGATGATCGTATGAACACGACGACAGTTCTTGTTGTCGCTCAGCGTGTGAATACAATTATGGGTGCCCATCAGATTATTGTGCTGGATGAAGGTCGTATTGTCGGTAAAGGGACTCACCATGAGCTGTTGAAGTCCTGCCCGACTTACTATGAAATTGCTTCATCACAGTTATCGCAGGAGGAATTAGCTCATGAGTAGACCAATGAATATGAATAATCGTGAACATGAAAAAGCAAAGGACATGAAAGGAACATACAAGAAGATTCTCGGCTTGATGAAGCCATATATGGTAGTGGTTGTCATTGTGTTGATATTTGCCGTTGCTTCGACAGTTTTCTCGATTGTCGGTCCTAAGATTCTCGGAAATGCGACAACCGAGCTCTACAATGGCTTGATGGCTAAGATTACCGGAACAGGGGATATTGACTTTGATGCGATTGCCGCAATCATGTTCTCGCTGATTGTGATTTATAGTCTCAGTGCATTGTTCTCC
>CALNCD010000260.1 GCA_937874965.1 uncultured Erysipelotrichaceae bacterium
GCGCTGAAAACGCTGCTCGGGGTCTTTGGCCAATAACTTATCCAGAATTTTCTGGGTTTCCATAATCATTCGATGTTCATCAACGCGGCCCATCTTGACAGGTTCACGACCTAAAAATACATTTTCCGCCACATTAAGGTGCTGACACAAGTTCAGTTCCTGATGAATGATTGATATGCCCAGATGCTGCGCTTTAATCGGCGTCAGATCTGAAACCAGTTCCCCATTCAAAAAAATTTCACCGCTATCAGGCTGATAAATTCCGCTTAAAACTTTCATTAGGGTTGATTTACCTGCACCGTTTTCACCCAGCAAAGCCATAACTTCTCCAGATTGCAATTGAAGTGAAGCATCCGATAAAGCTTGAACACCTGGAAATGCTTTATTAATATGTTGCATTGAGACAACATAGTTTTCCATATTTGCCACTCTCCCTTGTGAATTAAGTGTAAAATGAACACGCTTACAAAAAAAGGGGGCATTCTAAGGAATGATGGGGGGTTTTTAGCGTTCGAGCTTATTTCTCAAGTGAGCAAACTCACTTGATTCATATAACGCAATTGAACAGCCGCCTTGAACTACAAGGAGATGTTCAGCAACAAAGAGTGAATCAGCAATATTGACCGCCAAGATAATTACCGCAATTTTACGACGTTTTATTTCAGATATCAGGTGAATAATATCTTGACGCAAATACATATCAGCGTACGAAAAGGGCTGAGTAATGACAACTACCCGCGGTGAATAGACAATTGTTTTATAGTACACCAACTGGTAAAGCACATGAATATCAAGCGCAGAAATATCTTGCTTATCCAAATAGTCATTAAACACTGGTTTCATCTCTTGATAAACCCGTTTCCGTGTCCTGGATGCATTCCAGAACCGAGGAATCTTCCGCTTGAGATCGATAAGCAGATTATCCAGAACGGATAACGATTCAATCAAAACTGTTTCAACAGGGTATTGGGGAATGAAACTCACCTTTGCGGTATTCCTTTCATCAGAGAAAAACGAGGAACCCATCATTATCATCTGCCCCTTCGTTAGTTCTGCCTGCTGGGTGAATAACCGATTAAAACTATCAAGCGTCGTATTATTTTGGTCCAGGATCACCAAACACTCTCCAGCTCGAAGCGAGAAAGTCACATCCCGGATTTCTTCACAGGCAACATGATTGAGAACCAACAGATTGCCATCATTATCATCGAGAGGAAAAACAGATAACTGATTAAAATCAAAACTGAAGTATTTCATAACGTTGTCACTGAACTCCCTGTTTTGAAGCACCTTAATCATTTCACCATACTCCATAATCCCTAAACGATCACAGATTTGAAACGCTTCTTCATGATGATTACAGAAATACACAAAGGTATAGCCCTGCTGCGTGTAATCCCGCAGTAAGCGTTGATACTTTTTCAAGTCACTTTGCCCAAGAATACTGGCAATCTCGTTAATCATAATTAAGCGTGAACCACAAACCACAGCACGAAGGAGCTCCACGACTAAACGTTCAAAGACACTCAAATTTTCAACCAATTCCAACGGGTTAAGCGAAATTCCAATTGCATCGAGATAAGGCTGAAGCTGACGAATCAGCTGATTTTCCGCAATCAGTTCCTGAGGAAAACCAGGTTGCATGACAAAGATATTATCAGCGATGCTCAAAACATCAATCAGATGCGATTGATGTTCAATCAACGTCACTTTATTGCGAGTTTTGTACGCCCGTTTATACGTGTTGACAACTTCTTCATCAATCAGAATCCGGCCTTGTTGAATTCTCTGGTTCGATTGAATCAACTCGATCAGTTCGCTCTTCCCATGATTTGAAGGTGATATGATACCGAATATCTCGCCTTCATACACATTGAAATGGATTCCATTTAAAAAAATAATTCCTTCTTTTTCATACGTCACATGTTCAAAACGAAGAATTTCTTTAATCATGATAATCACCAATAAAGCGTTTGGGCAAGGTCACTTCGACAGTCGTCCCGACATTTTGGGTACTTGTGATTGAAACACCGTACTCTTCACCATAGAGCAGACGTATCCGGTTATTGACATTAACCAATGCAATACCCCCTTGCTTGGTATCTTGATCAATATAATCTATGGATTGTACATTTAATCGACGCCGAATACCTTCAAGCCGCTCAGGAGGTATTCCTAACCCGTTGTCCGTGACCAGCAGAATTATACGTGTCTGTGTAACCGTGATTGATAGATCGAGATTCCCTTTTCCGACTTTTGGCTCCAAACCATGAAATATCGCATTTTCAACGATCGGCTGAAGAACTAGCTTCGGTAAGCTGTATGTCTTAATCTTTTCTCGTTCCTCAGGGTCTATTTCAATATGAAGCGATAGTTTTTCAGCAAACCGGAATTTTTGAATTGAGAAGTAGTTTTCAATATTTTCCAATTCATTTTCCAAAGTCACTTCTTGATCCAAATTGGAGATGGTATACCGATAAAAGAGAGCCAAAGATTTAGTCATCTCTGCTACTTCATCGATACCTGCAATCAGCGCTTCACCTCGAATACTTTCCAAAGTATTGTACAGAAAGTGAGGATTAATTTGATTCTGCAACGCCAAATACTGCGCTTGGCGGCGATTGGCATCGATAATTTCCTTAGTATCAATAATTGCCTTAAACCGCTGAATTGCACCCTCAAGTTCCTTATCAAAATAATAATTCATTGAATAGATATCCTGTAAAGTAAAGCCATCAGCAGTCATTTCGTGGATTTTCTTCATATCCCTGTACGGTTTATACAGATAGTGCAAAGCAATCTCATAGAAAAGGAAAAGAATCAGTGCATAGACAATTGCAGCAATACCGAATGAAAATGACCGCGTAGCAAAACCCGCAACGACTAGACTGAGCACTACCAATATCAGATAGAGATACAGGCGTTGAAGCAGATATTTGGAAAGGATAAACTGCTTAATCCTATGCATATAGTTTCCTGAATTCACTTGGTTTCAATCCAGTGTTTTTCTTAAACTGTGAGGTGAAATGTTTCTGATCTTTATACCCGATTTGGCGGCAAATTTCCGCGACAGTCAAGTTGGTGTTCCGGAGTAAATCTTTGGATGCATCGATCCGAACTTGAATAAGGTAATCAATAAACTTCTGTCCGGTTTCTTTTTTGAAGAGCGCACTGAAATACGATGCACTAAATCCCAGTTCTCGGCTGATCTCTTCTAAAGTAAGATCATTTTCATACCGGACCATGATGATTCGTCGGGCTTGGCGAACAGGCCGTGATTCCGCATAGTTCTTAGCAGCCATAACTGCTTTGACCATATTCAAGGTATAGCTGACCAAGCAATCATACGCCTGTTTGAGTGTCAAAGAGCGTTCAATATCAATTAAAACGTGGGCTGTAAATTGTTCAATTTCATTGACATCTGAGCGTACCGGCATAAAACATGCCTGAATTGTAACCGATAATTGCTTCAACCATTGATAATAGGCAAACCCGCTTACCGGTTCCGCTGTCTGACTTTTTTGCCACATCGTATGAAAGGTTCTTTTTAAGTCTTCTTCCTGAAGAGACTCAATCGCCATTGCTAGAGATCGCTGATTATCTTCCAATAAACTCTGGAGAAGGTAATTATCTTGAGGTCCATAACGGTCATTAAAAATAAACTGATCCGGATAGAGCCATCGTTGATAAAGATTATACCGGCATGATGAAAAGGAAGAATCAAGTTGTTCATCCTGATGAATGCTTGAGCCAATCGCAATTGAATAACGCAAATCATGCTTATAGAATGTTTCATTCATCAGGTTCAGAAGACACTGACGTACGTCTCGCTCAAAACGGCGCTCACCCAAATCATTCATTTTAAACCATCCGATTATATATTGGCCCTGCCGTGTCAATATGAAATGATACTGGCATGATTTGTCCATTAAAGCCAAAGCATCAAGCAGTGCAAATCGAAGCTGATCGACATATTCCGCATCGGTGTACCCGTCAATCGCAACTACGGCGATTCTCTGATACTCCCCTTTCATAAAAGAATCAAGGGATGCATGCTTGGAGGCCTGCGCCTGGTTCCAAGCAAATTGCAGTTCCTTTTCACGCTGGGATTCAATGCTTTGTGCAGCTTCATCGAGAATTTGCTGTTGTTGTGATTGGTCGGCCTGATGTTGCAGAAGAGCAGCACTGACCTGTGCCAGAGTTTTATTCAATTCTTCTTTTTTTATGGGTTTCAAGATGTAGTCGCTGGCCTCGTAGCGAATTGCACTTTGTGTATATTCAAAATTCGAATAGCCGCTGATAATGATAAACTTGATCTGGTCAGAAACTTCTTTAGATCTCTGAATTAATTCCAAACCATCATAACCTGGCATACGGATATCCGTAATCACAATATGCGGCCTCCACTTTTTAATTGCCTCTAAAGCGCTAATGCCATCATGGACGATCGCCACACATTCCATTTCCAATTCATTCCAGTCAATAAGCTTAGAAATAAGCTGACAGACTCGGATTTCATCATCCGCAATGATTACCTTTAACACATTACCACCATCCTATTCCATGTCCAGTTTTCCTTTATGATAACGCTTAGATGTTTTATTCACAAGTCTTATTTAAATTGTATATTGTCATTGTGATTCAGATAAATACTGCCTGGAATCATTGGATTCATGGCAATGCAAACTTTTTATCGAGTTCATTCATGGAAGATGTCCGCAGTGCGCTTGACTATATTCACCCGATCACTCACAGAAAAAAAACAAATCCCCTGAGACAAGCCCTATTGCACCGAATAAGGGGATGAACTCAGGGGATACCTGTGTGAATCAATTGACAAGATAAACTAGATTTTTGTGATAATCAAGTGCTGAAGCTGATTCTGGAAAGCATTGGTGAAATTCCTGTGGATCATATAGAGGTACAGACAAGCCAGACCCGTGAATACAAAGACCATCAGAAGCTTGATTGGCCAGATGACCCAAACTGACATCATTGAAAACGTCAGCACCAATAAAGTCAAAACGATCAAGTTGCTTATCAGCAGTTTTTTTACGGTATGTTTCATCGGTTCCGTGATGTGAACCTCATAGGTGTCTTCTTGATCTTCAATGCTATACGCAGCCCGTCCTAAAGTAAAATTCAATGAGATTTTCCGTTGCAGTTTCTGATCAAGATTTTTAAATGAAACCTGCCGGCTCGGTTTTTTAGTCTGGTTCACTGGATGGGCGAGCTTCTGAATTTTCAATGTGATCGTCAAGAAGGCAATCACAAAGCTGACAATCATAAGCCCGTAGATTATGCGGGAAACCAGAAAAAGCTCTGCATCAATCACATGTTGGAAACAATAGTCCAGGCTCACCAAGAGAAAACACTTGGATAGCGAAAGCAAAACAATAGTGACTCCGGTCTTGTTTCTTGAATTCGCTTGTATTTCCGTGATGTCTGAGATAAAGATACGGACCAGCAGGAACAGTGCCAGATAATACAGTAATGATGTATTAAGCAGTTTTGCGCCGGCAAGAAGCAAGCCGTAAATAATACCGTAGACAATATTTCGATTTATCATCTGTTTTCCTCTTTATCTATTCCCAACGGACTAAATCAAGCGTCCGCTTGCGGCTAAATCGTTGATTCATATCTTCCAGGTCATACTCAGACATCAGGATCGGTTTCCCAACCGATGAAGAAATACAGTAGAGTTGGGCACAGAATTCAACCATTTCAGCAACCTGATAGGCATACTCAATGCTTGTTCCTGCAGCCAATACACCATGGTTTCCAAGCAGCAGCGCATATCTGCTTTCAATGGCCTCAAGCACCGCTTGGGCAAATGATTTCGTATGGGATGGCAAAAACGGCAAGCATTGGACTTCTCCGCCTGCACATGCCAATATCGGATGTATCATCGGCAGATGCTGATTCAGACATGCTAGTGCAGTCGCATACAACGAATGGGTATGCACGACAGCCAGAACATCAGGACGATGCTGATAGAACAGACAGTGCATGTCTACTTCTGAGGAAGGCTGAAGTTCTCCTTCAACCTTTTTTCCTTCTAAAGTGACAACTACGACATCCTGGGCCTTCATCATTGAATAATCAACACCTGTTGGACTTATCGCAACCAGGAATTCCTTAGGATTGTAGATGCTGATATTGCCGCTGGTTCCAACCGTTAGATGCTGCTGATCCATGCGTTGGCAATACGCGACAACCCTTTCTCTTTCATCGTGAAGTCTCATACTATTCCATTAATGCCTGAGCTTCAATAAAATCGTGAACTTTGGTCTTGTTCTTCTTGAATGCGAAGGTTGCGATGAAGTACACGATAATAATTGCAGCGATAATGAACGGGTTCTGGGTCAGGAAGGCAAAGAACAGTGTTCCCAAAAATGGTTTCGCGAGGATAACGTACGAGCAGATCATCAGTGCATTTTCCGGAATTGTGATTCCAACGCCACGAGCAACTTCAGTATAGTAAGGCGCTACGTAAGTACAGACAAGCAATCCTAATGTAAACCAGATGATTGCCATGATAACACTCTTAAAGACATTTCCATTCGAAGTGCAGGCAAATACGATACTCATTGATGGCAATGTAATCAAATCAACCATAGGCAGGACCTGATTCCCTGGCAATAGGAACGAAATCCCCAACAACAGCGGGATACACAGGAGTCCGGTAATCAATGTTGAGGCTTCCCCAACACCGACAGCAGGATTAACACCCAAATACCATGACCGTGTTTTGGAACTCTTCTTCGCTTTCTTGCTGAAGCCTTGAGTAAGCGGTGCAAATGCCCCCGCAAATACACCGGCAATCTTTGGATAAACAACCATGACTGCGGAAGTAGTTATCCCGACAGTGAATATTTGTCCCCAGGCAACAAGAGTATTCAGACGATAATAATTGCCGATAACTCCCAGAAGAATACCAACGAAGAAACCAAGGAACATCGGTTCACCAATGACACCTAATTTTTGACGTAATGTTTCTGGATCAAGTTTTATCTTATAGAACTTGAATTTATTCAGCAGCCAGTTCATTCCCATTGCATAAGGAAGCCCTTCAAGATTATGGGGAGAAACAAGACAGCAATTCGGATAATTGTAGTAAGTTGAGAACCGTTTCTCCAGCATTTCACTGAACAATGCGGTATACATCGTTTGGGTGACCATCAACCCCAGTGACAGCGCAACGTTTCCGGTGATCACATAAAGAATTGATCCCCAAACCATATACGAGTAATTATTCCATAAATCACCCACCATAAAGCAATCCGTCCACTTGATGAAGAATATCACCAACTGAAGAATAATCGCAATTCCAAAATACAAGAGACCCATCTGTGATGAATATCCCACAATCGACGTGGATTGCCAACCTGTATCGAGTATTCCAAGATTAATCCCGACTGTATCCACGATTTGCGTCACTAACGGACTTATTACCGGGGTAAAGCTATTCATGACAAGATTGAATCCGGTTAATCCTACCCCAGCAGACAACCCGGCGCTAATTGCATCTTTGGTTTTAACCCCCGCGAATAATGCGACAATAATAATTACAACC
>CALNCD010000261.1 GCA_937874965.1 uncultured Erysipelotrichaceae bacterium
CAAGGCTCCGGGAATATCGCCTTCATAATTCTGGATAAAGGTAAAGGTTTCAATCAGCAGCTGCTGAAGTTGCTGGGCTGAGAGGTTGTCCTTTACAATCAGATAGAAGCCTGTCCGGCATCCCATTGGTCCAAAATAGATAATCGAATCCTTATGCCGAGGGTGATTGCGCAGGAAGGTAGCCCCTAAGTGTTCGATCGAATGCATTGT
The DNA here is from genome assembly GCA_937874965.1 of uncultured Erysipelotrichaceae bacterium. Taxonomy (GTDB): domain Bacteria; phylum Bacillota_I; class Bacilli_A; order Erysipelotrichales; family Erysipelotrichaceae; genus CALNCD01. Next base: position 211 of record CALNCD010000261.1, read on the forward strand.
CCCTGTATCAAAGACGGGTTCGCGGTTAGGAGCACTCATTCGTAAATCATAGGTGTATACAGAAGCATCAGCCACTGAATCAGTACGCGAGAGGTAAAGTCCCGGGTTAAGAATCAGATGGTTGACTGTAAATGAAGGTATTTTTTCCATTTTTTTATTCGCCTTTCAGCCGGTATGCGGCAAGGACGCAGTTTTCCACGACGTCAAATCCGAGTTCTTTGGCTTTTTCAAGCAATGGTTCGCTGACTGTCCCCGGCTGAAGCCACAGTGTTTTAATTGCCTTTCCTGAAATAGCATCAAGCAATGTAATGCCGATAGATGGATTTACGACCATGAGGGCAACATCCACAGACTCTGGTATTTCTGAAACGGAAGGAAAGATAGGGTCTCCTTCAATCTGTGCATATTTCGCATTGACGCCGTAAACTCGTTTGTGATGATTTTTGAGTTCATGGTAAATCTTATAGGCAAACTTTTCAGGATTATCGTTCATGCCGATCACGGCCCAGGTCTGGGCATAATCAAGAATTTCAAAGGCTTCCATTCGTGGTTTCTCGCTTTCTGGACTCATTATAGCATGCTTCGGGTTTTAATGGACAGAAGATGATTCGGGAAATGATTTTCATTCTCTGGACATTGTTTTCGGATTAATTATCGTTATGCATTAAATAATTAGTGTTTAACGTTTTTTACTGTGTTTTTATTAAAAAATGAGGGTATTATCCATGCATTTGCTTACGCGTTTCTTTTATAATGAGTGTACGGCATAAGGAGTGAGTGCGATGCTAGTGGTTTATGATAGTCTAACCGGTCAGGGACATCGATTTGCGGAAAAACTGGGGTTTGAATTAGCAGATATTAATCTTGGGATTCCAGCGCATTCAGGCAAGCTGTTCTTGATTACCCGCTCGTTTAATTTCGGAGAGGTACCGGAAACAACGCTTGATTTCATTGAGGATTATCGGGATGAAATTGCGGGTGTTGCGGTAAGCGGCAATCGAAATTGGGGAACTAATTTCGGGGCTGCCGGAGATAAGATTGAAAAACAGTTTCAGATTCCTTTGGTACTGAAATTCGAAGGATCTGGATTTTCTAAAGATGTCGAGTATGTAAGGGCATGGATAATGCAACAGGAGGACCAGTAAATGAGTGTTGAAAAGAGCAATTATATCCCTGAATGGGTAATACTGAACAATCAAATCGTCAATGAAAACGGAGAAATCAAGGATCTTTCGAAAGATAAGGAAGCAGTCCGTTCGTATTTCCTTAATGAAATTAATAAAAAGACCCAGTTCTTTCATTCGCTTAAAGAAAAACTGGATTACATGGTGGAGAACGGCTACTATGAGGAAGAGTTTCTGAAGAACTACACGTTTGAGGAAATCAAGGCTGTCTATGATGCAGCCTATGCCGTGAAATTCCGGTTTCCGACATACATGGGTGCTTTCAAGTTCTATAACGATTATGCAATGAAAAGCCGTGACAACAAGGTGTTTCTGGAACGCTATGAAGATCGGTTAAGCGTTATTGCGCTCTACCATGGAGACGGCGATGTTGAGAAGGCTTTGCAGTTGGTCCGTTCCATGATCGCCCAGGATTTTACGCCCGCTACACCGACCCTTCTGAATACAGGGAAGAAAAAACGGGGTGAGTTTGTTTCGTGTTTCCTCTTGGAAGTGGGTGATTCGCTCAATGATATTTCCAGGACACAGGAATTCGCAATGCAGCTTTCGAAATTGGGGGGCGGTGTCTCCATTAATCTGACCAATTTGCGGGCCAAGGGTGAAGCAATCAAGGAAATTGAGAATGTGGCAAAAGGGGTCGTCGGTGTGGCGAAATTGCTGGACAATGCATTCCGGTATGCTGACCAGATGGGACAGCGTCAAGGG
>CALNCD010000262.1 GCA_937874965.1 uncultured Erysipelotrichaceae bacterium
AGACCCACTGATTAAGAGTCAGTTGCTCTACCAACTGAGCTAGCCGGACTTTTCTAGTGCCATTTGATTATAGCGTATCTAACAATGAAATTCAAGTCATTTTCAAACATTTTTATCCAGAAAACGTAGCTTTATTCTTTTGATTTTTTTGCGGATTTCAAGCCGTTTCTCTTCCCTGACAATGGCTCTTTCAGACATGGAAGATCAACCCATCGCAATCCAGTTGACTGCATATAGACCATGATTCTCATCCCTACCGTTGCCATAAATGTTACCGGACATGGTGGAACAATCGATGTTATTCGTGTTCCTTATGCATATTGTTCGCTCACCGTATAGCTGATAAAAACAGTGCATAATTCACCGATCAAGCCTTCTGCATTTCCAACATTATTCGTATACACTCCAAGAATGAATGGTGTTTTTGCATAGACAATACCGTAATCCAGAAGGTACCCATCATAGCTGCCGTATTTATGTGCGATCACTACATCATAGGTGGTGGACTGCAGGTATTCCCCGAAAGCCGCTTTCTTCATATTGGCCAATAATGCTTCATACTGGTCACGATGTGTATACAGATATGTCAGAACATCCTTCCCGTATTGCGGATTAGTGTAATTATCCACATAGAACTCTGAATTGAAGTCATACGATGAATAGGTTTCCAGAAGTATTGAACGGAATTCCCGATAGCTTGAAAAACTCCGCCAAAGGATTTCAATCGCAGTATTGTCACTGTTGACAATCATCTCATCAAGCAGCTCGGAAAGCGGGATCCTATCACCGACAGCATACGAATTGCCGATCACTCCTCCATCGTAGCATTCTGAGCAATACAGAAACGTATCATCCAATGAGAGCTTGCCATCATTGACCTGATCGTACAGATACATTGCAAGCGGGAGTTTCTGAGTACTTGCCCCATGGAAGGTTTGTTCAAGGTTCAATTCAATGGCTTCAGAGGTTGATTCATTGACATAGAAATACCCGATTTCATCCTCAGAAACCCCGTATTTATCCAGCAATGCAGCTATTTTCTCATTAAGAGTTTCCAGACGAATAGCATGATTGTTGATAATTTCCGGCGTTCCCTGATAATCAGATCGGCTGCTTGCTTCTTCAGTTTTAGGCAGCGTCAGGATATAGGTTGCACCAAGTGTCAAAGCAATCGCCATTAATACGCTGACAGTATACAGTACTCTTCTCTTTATTCGCATAAAAAATCACCCTTGTTTCAAATCGACTTCATTCTAGCATGCGCCTATGTTTGTTGAACAAAAATAACATGAACATCTGATGAAACATCGGCCCAGTCATTTTTTAGAAGCCGATTTCTTTGAGATGCATCACAAGTTCCTTATAAAATAACCGGACATCAAATCCCTTGATATTTTCACGATTCAGATCAATCATGTCGGCATGAGAAATTCCTCGGTTAGCCGGAGGCTTGATTACGGTATAGTTCTCCCAGCGTTGTGCTGAAGTCACAGAGACCAGTCCATCCGTTTGACCATCAAAGTGCTTGACGAGCGGATACGTGACATTGAGGGGGAAACGGCCGCTGCTGGCCCGATTGACATAAGACATAACACTGTGGTAGAAGACACCGCTCTGGTCCGGCATGTCAGGATTGAGGGCTGCACAGGATTCATCCGTTAAAGCATTGACTGCTCCCAGAAAATCCGGATGCTGATCGCCCATTTTCCTGAACAGCCGGTTATAGGACCGTCCTAGCTGCTTCACCCAGCTTTTAGGGGCGTTCTTTAACAGATAATTCGCAAAGATACACCCATTATGCGGTGTATTGATCGTGGTCAGACTGGCAACATATGGAGCCGCTCCGCATTGGCTGATGGCATAACGACTATCAAGTCCACCTTTAGAATGCGCAATAATGTTGACCTTCTCGCATTGATATTTTTCTGTAATCGCCTTGATCCGCTGTGCCAGTTGCTCACCGCAGACTTCAATCGATGCCGCTGATTCCTGTTCACCGTATTCAATCCGCGCTCCTGCCTGCTTGAGAAATTTCGGAATCCGTCCCCAGTAATTCAAATACTTCATGTCACGGAAGAAAACCCCATGAACAAGAAGGATCGGATAGACAGTTGCGCAATCCTGTGTCAAGGCAGCAACATTTCCATATTCTTCCAATTCAAATTCATCATGAATTTCCTTGCTGCAAATCTCAATAATCTTCAGAAGGACGACAATATTAACACCGATAATCCACCCGCAAAGCAGACCCACTACGCGATAGCGAATTCCCAGCTGGACTGAACTGACATAGACAAGCGTGATACCACTCCAGAACAATAGAAAAAGAACACCAGCACTATAAAGGCTATAGAGAATAACCGACTGAATACCGCGCAAGCTGATCAAAACAATCAAACAGACCGCTAACGCCGCAAACCCAATCAGAAATTGCTGCAACGCAAAGACACCCTGGGATAAGCGGCGCAGCCTCTTTTGCTGGGTCGGAACAGATGTTCGCCTGAAAACATTGGTCAACACCACGATTATTCCCGCCCACCCGATGAGCAGATTAATTCCCCAAGGAAGATGGAGCAGATCACTGCCGACCATCAGACCCACTGGCGCCAAGAGCAGTACTGTTGCCTGAAACGTATCACTGAACCGTTTGTAAACCAAATAAATAAGATGCATGAATCGACTCCTATCCCCAGTATCTTATCATGGAATTACAAACTCGCCAAGATTCAGCCGGTTTGCCGCAAACGGTACTCTGCAATTGTCTTGCACGCCCTCTGCAACGCTTCATTCACCTGTTCAAGGCGTTTATCACGGGTTTGCTGCTGCTTGGCAGAAAAGACATACCGGGTCCAATCCTTTTGGTATCCCTCACTTAATGTTTTGAAGAAGTCAGCACTTTGATCATCGAGCAATCCAAGCAGCTCTTCGACCCGCTCCCGGTAATTTTCACTACGGCTCTCTGTGCGGCTTACGACATTGATCCCCTTTCGAAGATCAATCACCTTCAAACCGATTAACGTGAAATTGTCATCGTACTTCAGCATCTTCGCAAACTGAAGTGCAGTTCCCTGAACAATGCCGCTCGCCTCATCAACCCTGCAGAACGGGAAAATATCATCCCGATGAATTGCTGGAAGTCCCAGTGTATTCCCACGTTTAGGATACATTAACAAGAGATACCCGTTCAAGGCAATCTGATTTGAAGCATCCCATGTTTGAATCTGCTCCTGCATCTGAGCTAACGAATACACAAAACTAAAGACAAAGCGATAGGGTGGAACACCTTTGGGCAAATTCTCCAAAAGCTGTCCATGATGGTTGGGGTCTATACAGAATACTGAATCCGCCGGGACTAGTTTCAGCTTTTCCAGTACACTTTTTTCGATAGCCATTCGTTCTTCTCCTTTCATGGTTTTCACTTAACAACCATACCATAAAAAAAGCCCATAGGGCTTAATTTGCTTTCTCAACAACTAGATACTGTTGAAGCTTGTACGGTGTCTTCGCAACATTACGATCATTCCACATATAGAAGAAACGTTCCACTGGATAAGTATAGTAGCCATCCTGCCAATGATCACTGGTATCATAAGGATCTGCAAGAATGAGAACATCATCGCCGACTCCTTCTGTACCCATATCATCATAGCCGATGATGGATTGCCAATGACCATCCCAATCTGTCCATTCAACCAGCATTACTCGATTATTCTTCAGATTATCCTTGATAAAGGCAATGAAAGTACCATCATAAAGACTATCTGAACTCCATTTAGGGATAATCTGATTTGCATCATCGCCAGAATCTTCCGTCGTTAATTGATCGGCGGTCGGATTTTCAAGATAACTGGTATCACTGATACGGATTCCTGGAACAGTCTGGAAGAACTGAACGCCAATGCCGACAAATTCGGCGGCAAGATCATC
>CALNCD010000263.1 GCA_937874965.1 uncultured Erysipelotrichaceae bacterium
TCTTGTTTTCGGCGGCTTCGATGTCGTATTGGCGGATCAGGGCGTCTTTAGCGAGGCAATCAAGGATCAGCCTGTGAAGATCTCGATTCGCCCCGAAGAGTTCATCATCAGGACAGACGAGTACCAGGAGAGCTTGAAAGGGACAATCAAGCTCAGTACATTCTTAGGATTGAATACACATTACATAATCACATTGGAGAATGGCATGGATGTTGATGTCGTGGAAGAGTCAGCAATCAATCATCTTTACCAGATTGGTGAAACCGTCTATCTGTCCATCAAGCAAGATAAGATCAATGTATTCACTTACGATGGGGAGAAGAGCCTGATGAGTGGGGTGGTCAATGACAATGCAGCGAATCAAACGTAAATTCAACCTATGGAATTCTTCCACATTGATCATTCTGGGACTTTATCTGATTTTCTTCGTCTATCCGATCGGAAAGTTGTTTTCGGAGGCGATCTATGATCCGGCCACGCAGTCGTTTACTTTGGCAAATTTCATTAAGTTCTTCAGTCAGCGGTACTATTTCTCAACCATTATCAACAGTTTCCAGGTCACCATCATTGCGACAGTCCTGACGCTTCTGATCGGTGTTCCGCTCGCATATTTCATGAGCGTCTATCTTATCAAAGGGCGAAAGCTCCTGCAGATTATCATTATTCTCTGTTCGATGTCAGCCCCCTTTGTAGGTGCATATTCCTGGATTCTGTTGCTTGGACGCAACGGCTTGATTACCAATGGGCTAAGTTCTTTATTCGGCATCACTATGCCTGATATCTATGGCTTCAAGGGTGTCCTGCTGGTCTTGACTTTGCAGCTGTTCCCGCTGATCTTCCTCTATGTTCAGGGTGCACTGGCCAATGTTGACAATACGCTGTTTGAAGCCAGTGAAAACATGGGATGTTCAGGAATCAGGCGTTTTTTCAAAATCGTGCTGCCATTGGTGAAACCTACCCTTCTAGCGGGTTCGCTTCTTGTCTTTATGCGCGCATTTGCAGACTTCGGAACACCGATGCTGATCGGAGAAGGATTCAGAACCTTCCCGCGCTTAATCTATACTGAATTCATTAATGAAGTCGGCAGCAACACCGGGTTTGCGGCAGCGATAAGTATTGTCGCAATTGCCGTCACCGCCATTTTCTTCCTGCTGCAACGGTGGTTATCCAACCGCAATCAATTTTCAATGAATGCCTTGCATCCGCTGGAAGCCAAGAAACCGAAAGGATTGACGAATATTCTCGTGCATTTCTACATTTACTTTGTCGTATTTCTGGCCTTTGCACCGCAGCTTTATGTCTTCTATACGTCATTCTTGAAGACTTCGGGACTCATGTTCGTGAAAGGATATTCACTGGATAGTTATCGCAGCGCCTTCAGCCGTCTGGGAAATTCCATTCAGAATACATTCTTGATACCGGGAATTGCGTTGGTCATTATTATACTGCTGGCTGTCTTTATCGCCTATATCTCTGTGCGGCGCAAGAATGCCTTGACGGCAACGGTGGATGGTCTCTCGATGATTCCCTACATTATTCCTGGATCGGTTGTGGGAATTGCCTTGTTAGCCGCTTTCTCGTCCGGATGGTTGCCCATTGCGGGGGGAGTTGCGATTATGGTTGTTGCTCTGGTTATCCGAAGGCTGCCCTATACGATACGCTCTTCTGTCGCAATCCTTCAGCAGATTTCGATATCTGTCGAAGAAGCAGCGATTTCTCTTGGATCCAGCCAATTGAAGACATTTTTCACAATTACTATTCCGATGATGGCTTCCGGCATTATCTCGGGTGCTATCCTGAGCTGGGTTACGATGATTTCCGAGCTATCGACTGCGATTATCCTCTATACCGGACGAACTCAGACGATGACCATTTCAATCTATACCCAGGTTATCCGCGGCAATTATGGCATTGCAGCGGCCTTGGCCGCAATACTGAGTGCATTAACAGTTGTTTCCTTGTTGATCTTCATGCGGATATCCAAAGGCAAGAGCATCACTGTTTAGTGTATAATTGAACTATGAACACGCAATACTCAGTCGCAACCCGCATCCGCAAGGAAGCTGAACGGTTCAATCGAATCACCATGATATTTCTTATCATGGTTTTCTCGCTTTATGTCTTTTATAACACGATATACCAGCAATGGATCCAGGTTAATCAGACCCGCGATAAAGTGGTGGGTAAATTGCTCAGCATGAACAGTTCCATTAATGGTTTCATCGAGGACGTGCAATTGAAGATGATGGCACAGTCCTTAGATACATCGGCCTTTTATAATACCCTCTACCAGTTCAAGAATTCAGATCAGATTGAAGTTGAACTTTCCATTATCGTGGAAGGGCGACTTTACTTGACCTCATCGCCGTTGATGCATGGTGATGCGTACAGTCAGGCATTCAATACAATCATCATGCAGAAGGCCGCTGCAAACACTCAGACTGTCTATGCAACCCGGCGGATAGAACAGAATGCCCGGGTACAGAATATGATCGTGCTTGCGAAAGCTCTTCCTGGCCAGTCCAACAGCCTGATCATGGTCTTTATCTCGCCGGAGTATCTGCAAAGCCTGCTTTCATCGCGAAACATAGATCAAATGGTCATTACGGATCGTTTTGATTACATTCTGGCTACGACCAGCACGACGGTTGTCGGAGCAATGAATCGTTTTAATGAAGATGATAACCGCCGGATTGTAGTCAATGCCACTTCTTTCGATGTGCGGGAGACCGCGATACCAACGATGAATCTCTCGGTGAAGAGTCTGGTGATTGCGAAACCTTTCTGGACCCAGTATGGTCTATACGGGTTTTCCTTGATCGTTATGCTCATTATCCTGCAGATCAGCAGCCGTATGATTTCCAAGCGGTTTGCGAAAGATACCGTCGCCAATATCCAGCAGCTTACCCGAGCTGTTGAAGAGATTCAAAGCGGTCATCTGGATTATCAGGTCAGTATTCATTCCAAGGATGAATTTGAAGTGCTTGCGCATCAATTCAATACAATGGTTCACCAGCTGAACCAGTTGATGACCAATAATGAGCGGCTGATTGAACTTCGTAAGGATGCGCAGCGGAAGCAATTAGAAGCACAGTTTAATCCGCACTTTCTCTATAATTCCCTGGAGACTATCCGCTATCTCATTGTTCTGGATCCTGAAAAGGCAACTGAGTTGATTCTTGAACTCACAAAATTGCTCAGGTACAGCATCAATGATCAAAAAACCGAAGTCGACGCACTGAACGATCTGGTGTTTGTCCGTAAATATTTGGACATTACCCAGCTTCGTTTGCAAGAACGCTTTGACTATTCAATCGAGTACCTTGAGGCTGATTTGAGCGGTGTTAAGATACCGCGTCTTTTGATTCAACCG
>CALNCD010000264.1 GCA_937874965.1 uncultured Erysipelotrichaceae bacterium
CGATATGAAGAAACGGAATCGAAAGCCCGCCCTCAATCATCGGTATAACCTTGTGCATCGTATTTGTACAAAGGACCAGAAAATCGGCACCTGCCCGTTCAAGGGCCTTGGCTGCTTCCAGTAGCAGTGCCGCACTTTTTTGCCAATCGCCTGATGATTGACAGGCTTCAATCTCAGCAAAGTCAACACTGTAGAGTATTATTTCAGCACTATGAAGTCCCTTCAGCCTTTTATTCATGGACTCATTGATACACTGATAATAGACGGCAGTGCTCTCCCAGCTCATACCACCCAATAATCCGATTTTTTTCATGTGATCCTCCTTTACAGTTGTACTTCAAGTGTAACAGAAATCCCGGAAAATGAAATAATGGACGACAGCACCAGATCCCTTACTTAGAACTTTTAGAAATTCAGCCGGTACTCGCTTTTTCGAAATTTTGAGAATTGTTTTAATGACTATTCCTAAGGTTCTGTCATTTTGAGACAGTCCGATAAAAAAGAATTTCTCATTCAATCAGAATAAACAAAAGCCCAACTGCTAAATAGGGCTTTTGTTGACCAGTATAGTAAATGGTGGAGCTTACCGGTCTCGAACCGGTGACCTCATCACTGCCAGCGATGCGCTCTGCCAACTGAGCTAAAACCCCATGCGCTAAGGATACCATATTCTTATTGGATTTTAAAGGCATCGGGGAGTAAAGATTATTCAGTTCAGTGATTTACTTGGCCGAGTAGTCGATGTTGCAACAACCGGATTGTTTTCTTTGCACCAGTTATTTGGAAGAGAATTCCTGATTGTATCCGCATGCGATTTGACAGTGAAAACCAGGATGGCAAAGTCCCGGAGAAATAGATCCCCGGCATACTGACGATGTCTTACGATTGCATAGGCGGAGCCTGCTATCCCATTACCTGTTCCTGAACCGGATGATCCTTACGCTGAATATCTTTGTCAGTGCTTCAATATAAAAAGCACTTTTGAAAAGTGCTTTGTTCGAATACTATTACAGGAAAATAATCATCGAGAGAACAAACATAAATACTGTCCCTAAAATCATCGGAACTGAAGTTCGTTTGACAATATCTATCGGACTCTCTTTCGTTGTTCCGGCAACAATTACAACCACAGCAGCGACAGGGGATACGGCTCTAAGCAGATTTCCGGCCATTCCCATCGGAACTGAGAGTGCAAAGGCGGAGATTCCTGCAGCGGCGGCGAGCGGTACCATCAGCGGAACCATTGCAAAGAACAACGATGTTCCGCTTCCGCTTAGGATGACAATCAAGGCGGTAAAGACAACCATGATTAATGGCAACACGAACCCAGAACTTTGAGTTGTCTGCATAATTGTTTGAAGTTGAGCAATTAATCCGATTGACGTCAGTCCCTTAACAAAGACAGAGGCTGCAACCGTCAAGACAACGATATCCATCGCACTTCCCATTCCATTGAAGAAACCTTGAGTATCTTTCAGAACTTCCTGACCGCTTCTTCGCTTAATCAGTTCACAGAAGATAGCAATGATGAAGCTGATAATC
>CALNCD010000265.1 GCA_937874965.1 uncultured Erysipelotrichaceae bacterium
CCGTATAGTTCGCTATGGTTATTCTGGTGTCAAATCAAGTGATTTAGTGAATCTTATTCAAGAAGTTATACCTGATTTTGATAGTCTATGTTTGAATATTGGCATGAATAACAGAAAGGACCTGGATGGTCTAGCGCTTCTTCAGTCTGATTTGAAAGTGATCCATAATACATGTAAAAGTTCATCTGTTGAATTGGTTATTATGACGTATCCTCCGATTTCGAGGAGGGATGATGTTAAGAACAATCGATACTTCGGAAGTGAATGTGTCAATCAAACACTGATTGATTTTTCAAGAAAAAATAACTTGAAACTCTTTGATGTCCATAAAATTGTGAAGAAGGAATATCAACTGCTTAATCTAAATCTTGAAACCCTTGATAGGGATTCATACGATGGAATCCACCCCTCCAAAGTCATGCATTTTATTATTTTCGAGGCTTTATATCATTCTTTGCACGTTACGAATTACCTGATTTTCCGATAATAGCTGTCAATTAGAAAACGTATAATCAAGGAATGCTGGGACATAGAAGAACATTGCTCGAACCTGTTCATGGTTCTTCAGGTAGTATTCGTTATTGGTTACCGGATCCAGGAATAGATAACTGAATTCATAGATATCGCCATTTTGTTCTAGCTTGAAATGAAGAGGTGTTCCTTCTATGGTGAACCCTTGCTGTGAGAGAATATCGTAGAGGATTCCAAAGGTCACTTTGTCAGTATAGGACGATGCGTAATCAAAGGAAGTAGAATTGCTTTTTACGCTGATGACATAGTCGGTTTGGGGGAGTGCTGCAAGAATAGTGTCAGGAATGGTTGAGTCACTCAAACGATACGAGCCAACCATCATTGTATACTCTGTTTGAATATCCTTTATTTGTACCGCATCCGCAAGGCTGCTCTCGATGAACGTTTGAATGTTGAAAGCAGAGGCGTCGGTATTCACTTCTGGATTCTCATAACGAATGGAAATGCGAAGGCTCATATTTCCGTGCAGCCTGGACTGCATGACCGGGAATATTTCATAGGCTTCTTTGAATCGTTGGTCAATCTGATCATAGGAAGAGAAGCTGAGTTCCAACTGACTGTTTCCGTTAATGGAGTAATAACTTTTATCGTCATTTTTCAAGATCTGTGTTGCAAGGTGGTAAACAAAAACATCATTGTAGTCATCCTTCATGGTATAACTGCATCCAGAAAGACAACCAAGCAATCCGGAGGACACTTTGACCATAACGGTAACCGTTGAGTTGAATTCATCATCTGCTGTGAATGAGTAAAGGGTTGAATTGTTCGCCTCAGCGGTGGAATTATAGGAAAAATTACCGCCATAGCGGTCCTGCAGATAGGTTTGTGCATCTGTTTCCGTGTATTTTTCTGAAGTATTGTTCTTTGAACAACCCCCGAGAAGGCAACTAATTAGCAGAGATATCACTATAATTGATATTTTTTTCATATTTTTTCTCCATAGATATATAGCTGTTGACTTTAGTATAATTGAAATAGGAAGGATGGTAAAGCAATTGTTCATATTGAGTGAAATGACTATCCAACACTAGAGGTGAATGCAACTGTTCTGGGCAGATTTCCCTGATTATTCAATGACTTTGAAAGCTGTTGATGAAAATATTTTCTGAAAAATATTGACATATTCTTTCATCTTCGTTATCATACAGCTATGTTCTAATGTGGAGGTTTCTATGGATACATCAAAATTCAATGCTTTCGTAGATACCTCTACGATTGTGGTCCTCATTCTATAAAACTCGGGCTCGTACAACTGTATGTGTCCTATTTGTAGTTTCGTAGAGTAGGGCACACGAATACGGAGTGACCCTATCAGGGTCATTTTTTTATACAAGGAGGGAAAAGATGAAAACGTATATTAAAGAACACAGTATCAAAGCATCTTCAGGTATTGCCAATGCTATTTTCTTAACGATTGGGGTGGGTTATCTGCTGTCGACAATCGGTTCCATGAGCGGTCTTGGTCTTCTCACGACGATCGGCAATATTGCCCGTGTCCTTATGGCGCCGGCTCTTGGGGCGGGGATTGCGATGATGATGGGTGCGAATTCATTGACGGTTTTTAGTGCCATGGTTGCTGCTTCACTTGGCGGCGACGCGATTCGAACCACTGAAGCAGGTTTCGCAATCGTTGGGGGTGAACCTATCGGGGCCTTGCTGGCAGGTGCAATTGCGACGTTCGTCGGGAAGCGAGTGACGGGGAAGACGCCTCTGGATATGATGGCTGTCCCTGTAGCGGCATTGCTTGTCGGGGGAGTTTCAGGAATCATGCTGGCTAAGGTTATGACACCGTTTCTGACGACAACCAGTACAATCATCTCGGATGCAGTTTCGGGCAGTCCGATTCTTGGATCGATGATTTTATCCGTTCTTTGGGGCTTGTTTCTGATGTCTCCAGCCTCATCCGCGGCATTGTCAGTGGCGTTGGCGTTGAATCCTATGGCATGCGGTGCAATGCTGATTGGAACAACTGCCCAGTACTTTTCGTTTTCAATTGGATCGTTGAAGGCGAATGATCTGGGTGGATATCTGGCACAAGCCTTGTGTACACCAAAGGTACAGTTGCCCAACATTATTAAGAATCCGAAATTACTGATCGGACCGACACTGGCATCCGCAATCTGTGCACCGATTGCGACAGTTGGCTTTGGATTCACGACCATTCCTGCCATGGGTGGGGTAGGATTCTGCAGCTTTGTTGCCCCTTTGTATATCATTAATAACAATGGACTGGGGATGCTGGCAGTGTACCTGATGTGCGGTGCAATCTTGCCGGTAGCAATCACAACTGGTGTGAATGCACTCTTGAAGAAGAAGGCAATGATTAAGGTTGATGATATGGCATTGGTCGTTCAATGATCAGAGTTTACGGCGGATGAAAGCTCTGCATCGATGTTTTCCACATCCTTTTGATCGTTATATCCATGAGACAGTAGCCAGATCGGGAGCTTGAAGGCATTTGTAAGTCACGACATCCATAAACATGGTATCCTAGAAAAAAAGGAGGTACAGTGATGGTTGAAGCTGTTCGTATTATGGTGTATGTCCGTGATGTTGGGGTTGTCAAGCAGTTCTGGGTTGATTATTTCAAACCTCTGGAAGTGCGTGAAGAAGTTCTGCCTGAAGGCTATGTCAACGTAGTGATCACGTTGAAAGAGGGAATCGAATTATCCTTGTTTCCGATTCCGTTCATTGAAAAGTATTCTCCAGAAGTCTTGGGAAATACACCGTCTCTGATGCTGAGTGTAGCTGATCTCGATGGGTATCATGATGCGTTGCCCGCTGCCGGAGATATCGTGATGATCAATGGCGATCGTCTCTTTAATGTTCCGGATCCGGAAGGACATTATGTGGTGTTGCGTGAATTTAAGTGAAGGCGGGAATAATCCTGTCTTTTTTGTCGTGGATTATCGTTTCCGGGATTGATGTTCTTGAAGGCCATGGTATAATGCAAACAGCACAATGAGTAACAATATGTCACTCATTGATACGAAGGAGAACCTATGAGTAAAAACGTTCGTAAATGGGGGATTGTACTGCTTGCCTTGAGTGTTGTCTTCGGCTTTCGTTATCTTCCTGCGCCACAAGGGTTAAGTGCGGATGGTATGCAGGTAATCGGAATTTTTGTCGGTGTATTGGTCTTGTGGCTTTCAGTGGGAATTGATTGGCCAAGTCTTGTCTGTATTGCTGCTTTGGCCTTTGTTCCCTCGCTGGGCATGACAGAAGTTCTGAAAAGTTCGTTCGGGAATCAGACGTTTGCTTTCCTGCTCTTTACCTTTATCTGTACCTACTGCTTAGCAACGACCAGCTTGATCAAACGGATTGCTTTGGCATTTGTGACCCATCCGCTGGCTCGGAAAGGGGCATGGTCGATGACGGTCTTCTTTCTTTTTTCGGTGCTGGTTATCGGCTTGTTTATTTCGCCTTCTGTGCTTTTCTTTATCATGCTGCCGATCCTTGAAGAGATTTACGCCATTATGGGTTTGAAAAAGGGGGATCCCTTCGCGGCCATGCTCATGATCGGCTTAGTGGGTTGTACCTCGCTGTCCTCTGCCATGACTCCGATTGCCCATGTCTTTCCGGTACTGGCTCTGTCCGTCTTTGAAACGTTGACGTCACAGGGGATTTCATATGGCACATATATGATGATGGCAATTCCTGCCGGTCTTCTTCTCTTCGGCTTGATGCTCCTGGTCTTCCGCTTTATGATGAGACCTTCGACTGCTTCGTTTAAATCCCTTTCAAAGCAGGACTTTGCAACCTTTGAGACTGCGTTGATGAATACAAGGGAAAAACTGATTGTCATAGTTTTTGCAGGCGTTGTCCTGCTGTGGATCTTGCCGGGTCTGGTTAAAGGTATCCTTCCGGATTTCAGTGCATTTATAGATCAATATGGTACAGCTATGCCACCGTTGCTGGGGGTTATCCTCATGGCTATGATACGGGTTCAGGATAAGCCGCTTTTACGTCTGGATGAAGCCATGAGTAAAGGCGTATCCTGGCCGAGCTTGATCATGACCGCATCGACTCTGGCCTTGGGAGCAGCAATGACACATAAAGGTGTCGGACTGACTGACTTTATCACCCAGTCAATTTTACCGTTTACCCAGCAATTATCCATGGTTTTGCTGCTGGTGCTGTTTGTTGTCTGGGCAGCTGTTCAATCCAATTTGTCATCCCATATGGTTACAGCGCAGCTTGTCACTTCGATTGCGGTTCCCGTTGCTCTCAGCACAGGAATGCTTAGTGCACCTGCCATTGCCTGTGTGGTGGGATTTATCGCGTCAATTGGTTCTGCAGCACCGCCGTCAATGCCCTATGTTGCGATTGCAGGATCGTCTGGATGGGCGGATGCGATGACATTGCTTTCCTATGGGTTCATCACCATGCTGCTGACGATCGCCGTCGCAGCCTTGTGTGCCTCCCCGCTAGCTGTCCTGCTCTTTTAGGACAAGGAAT
>CALNCD010000266.1 GCA_937874965.1 uncultured Erysipelotrichaceae bacterium
ATGATCCGGAAGATGACGAGCGAAAAGCCACTGATCCGACTGGAAGCAGTATCGGCTGATAATTTTGAGAAAGTGATTGCCCTCAGTGTGCATTCATGGCAACGCCGCTTTGTCGCAACGCCCCAGAAAAGTCTGGCTGAATGCTATCTCTATCGTGATGAACCGGTTTTTCCCTTTGCGCTCTTGGCAGAGACGACAGTTGTCGGATTCGCGCTTCTTGATTGTGAACCAGCGATACGAAAAGCAACAATCTGGCGCTTCTTGATCGATCGGAAGCATCAGCGGCAAGGGTATGGCCGCGCTGCGCTTCTCGCTCTTCTCGAGTGGCTTGCGTCCACCCGTGACTACGACGTGGTCGATATCGATTATGTTGACGGCAACAATCAGGCGAAGCATTTGTATCAATCCCTTGGATTTACGGATGCCGGACTCAATGAGCACAATGAACATGTCATGGTGCTTAAGCTTTGAGTGATTTTACCCAGTCATGATAAACGTCACCGCAAAAGCCATCCCGTTGATGCTTGCCTGAGTTGTGATTGGTGAAGATGATAAGCGCATCCTGGGTCTCTGGATAGAAGGCAAGCATGGATTGGAAGCCTTCACCCCAGCCGAGACTGGATATTTCCAGACCTCGCGGGGTGGTTTCCTTAAAACACCCTCGGCCGATGGCTGAAAGCCCAGTTGACGCAAGAAAGAAGCCTGAATCGGAAAACTGCCTTCATTATGCCACCCTTTGAGCAGCGCCTGGATGAATAGGGTGAAATCAGCGAGAGTGCACCATAATCCCGAAGCAGCCGGAAACGGATAGATTGTCAGGTCCTGATCGACCAATGATAAATCAGGATGAGTCCCTCGAATGTATTCCTTGTCATTGAGATCGTCGGGGTGGTTGATGTATGCCATTGATCTGAGGTGCAACGGCTCAAAAAGAGAGGCTGAGGCAATTTCTTCAAACCCGAGGTGATAACACTTTTCAAGGATGATTTGCAGGATCATGTATCCTTGATCGCTGTAGTTGAATGTGCCGGGTTCAAAGGGTGCGGAAATGGAAAGGATACGCTCATCCGAGGCTCTCAGGTGACCGTCAAAGTAAGGGTTATCTTTAATGCCGCTGGTGTGGGTCAAGAGTTGATGGAGTGTTATCGCCGGGTTTGAAAATATCGGGAGGATTCTTTTTACGGGTGTATTCAATGCAGCATGGCCATCCTGAATTGCTTTGAGGACCAGAAGCGCAGTGATGAATTTGCTGATGGAGCAGAGATTGAAGCGCTGAGGATTGTCCCAGATGACGTCTGATTTGCCTTTGCGGATTGAGGCAACGGCACATTGAGGAATACAATGCTTTTGCCGTGAATTCTGCAGTATGATTGTCATAGAATCTCCTTCGTATGTGTTTTAGTATACCATGACTTTGGTTTAAGGACTTCGAGGATTGGGGTGAAATATAGCGATCAGGAGTGTTCTTTTTCTATTCAATCAAGGAGGTCTACGGTATAATAGAGCTCGAAGGAAGCGGTGGACGATGAAATTTGATAAAGCAGAAATGAAGCGAGTCATTTCAAATGATGTTAATTATCGGTTGATTGAACGTATGAAAAATTATGATATTATTGATCGATTTGTGATTACTGAAGCCGCCAATTCCGATTCATTTGAGTTAATCGCAAACATTTCTTCGAACGGACGCCGTTACAATGCATCATTGGTCTACGATTTTGCAGGAGAAGTCTTCCAGTACGCGTGTGAGTGCTCCTATTGTACGCAATCGAGTGCTTGTGCACATATCGGTGTACTTATGGAGGCTGTGAATGAATTGGAGCCAACTTATTATCCATTCTATTTCGAGAGTGAGCGCCATACGAATTATGAAGAATACCTGAAGCGGGCCCGGATAAAACAGAGTTTACAATCGACCCAGAGTTATCTGGAAAATCAACGGACACATGCACTGGAAAGAACCGTTGATCTTGGGGAACAGGTGGAAGTGATCCCTTTCTTGAAGGCGGATGAAGACTACTACAATGGACAGTGGTTCTGTATTGGCTTTAAAATCGGTGTAAAACGCAAGTACGTCATCAAGAATCTGAAGTCATTATTGAAGGATATCGCAAGCGGAGCCTATCATTGGTACGGAAAGGATTTATCCTTTCAGCACAGCTGGAAGAAGTTTACGTCTCTTTCCTTGGAGGTGCTCCGTTTCATTCAGGATGAAATCGTCCTTCAGGATGAGAATTACGGATTCAATAACAAGGATATTCGCTTGGATGAGCGATCCATCGATTTGTTTTTTGAGGCATTTGCTTCCAAAGGGCAATTGAGTAATATGATTTTCAAAACGATTGATCTTTCGCAGGCCCGGATCAAGCTGAATGTTGAATCTGTGGATAATTACCTCGAAGTATCGTTAGCGGAGCACGTCAATTATTTAAAGGGTATTCATGGACTCTATCAGATACACGCACATGCCTACTCAGATCTTTTCACCTGTACCCAGTATACATTCAATGGAAATCGTGCTGTTCTTGATCTTCTCGATCAGCTGAACCAGCGGCCATTGATACTGGATGAAAGCCATTATCAGGATTTTAACCGGTACGTGCTCAATAGTATTGCGGATTATATTGAGCTGGGAGGTGTTGAATTTCCGACGCTGATGCTTGATAACCGTATTGAATTGTATGGCGATATCAATGCAAAGGAAGAGGTTGTTTTTTCAATCAAAGCACTGAGAGATGATCATGTCCTGAATCAGCAGTTTACAGGTACACAGACATCAAGTGTCAATTTTATGCGTGTTCTTGATATCTTCACTGCTTTCTCAGCGTTCTACAGTGATGAATCCAGTCTGGCGCTGTTTGATCTGCATCAGGATACTACCCTCGCTTTCCTGAAAGACGGGTTGAAAGAACTGCAGACGATTTCGATTGTCTTTGTTTCTGAATCGTTGAAGCGTCTCAGTCTCAATTTAAGGCCGGTTATCCGTGTCGGTCTTAGTTTCGCCAATGACCTGCTTCAGGTCGACGTGGAGAGTGATGATATTCCACGCGATGAAATGCAGGATGTTTTAAGCGCATATAAGCGAAAACGGAAGTTCTACCGTCTTAAGAATGGGGAAATGGTCCTTTTGGAAGAGCGAGGACTGGATGAAGTGACGCGCTTGCTGGAACAAGTCGGGGCTAAATCCAGTGATCTCGATCAGGGAGAACTTCATGTCAATCCGTACCGGATCTTTACGATTGAAAGCCTTGCTGATAATTATGGGTTGCTGGCGATTGAAAAGGCTGATTCATTTAAAAGCCATCTTGATAAATTTCAAACAGTAGAAGCCACAGAGTTTCCTGTTCCGGCAGGAATGAATGCGGCATTACGCCAGTATCAGATCCAAGGCTATCAATGGCTGAGAACACTGAATCAGTATGGTTTTTCGGGAATTTTGGCGGATGATATGGGTCTTGGGAAAACCCTGCAGATGATTACCTATTTGACCAGTATGCCCCGGCACAGCCTGAATCTGGTTGTCTGTCCCTCATCTGTACTCTTGAATTGGGAACAGGAGATCCGTCGGTTTTCACCTTCGTTGAATGTCGTCACCCTTACTGGATCGAAGTCTTGGCGGATGCGGTTGCTCGAGGATATCGAAGGCGTTGATATTCTTGTTACGTCGTATGATTATCTGCGACGGGATCTCAGTGCCCTTGAAGAATTGTCATTTGAAACAGTGGTTCTTGATGAGGCTCAGTACATTAAGAATCATAATACGCAGAACTCAAAATCAGTCAAACGATTGAAGTCAAGGCAACGGTTTGCCCTGACGGGAACCCCGATTGAAAATTCTCTGGCAGAATTATGGTCCATTTTTGATTTCCTGATGCCTGGTTATCTCTACAGCTATTCGTATTTCAGAGAGTATTTTGAGGGACCGATTATCAAAGAAGACGATAATGCTGTCAGCTTGCAGCTGAAACGCCTGGTTCAGCCGTTTATTCTACGCCGGCTCAAACGTGATGTCCTCCAGGATCTTCCCGAAAAAACAGAGATGAACATGCTGATTGACTTCAGCGACGAGGAGCGCCGTCTCTATTACGCAAATCTGGCGCAGGTGAATCTCGAACTTCAGGATGTTCTTCAGGCTGATCAAGGCAACGATGTCCAGATTCTGGCGATGTTGACCCGTTTACGGCGCTTGTGCTGCGAACCGCGGACTATCTATGAAAACATCAAGCATCCTTCCAGTAAAATGGAGGCGGTCATCGGTTTTATTTCCAGTCTTAAAGAAGACGGGAAGAAAGTGCTGCTTTTTTCATCGTTCACTTCCGTTTTGGATCTGATTGCGGAAGAACTGATTCAACAAGGCATCAGTTACCGGATGATTGATGGACGGGTCGATAAGCAGAAACGGCAAGAGAGAATCCAGGAATTCCAAGAAGGAGACGTTGATGTTTTTTTGATTTCCTTACGGGCAGGCGGAACAGGGATAAACCTGACAGCCGCAGAAGTCGTCATCCACTTTGATCCATGGTGGAATATCTCAGCACAGAACCAGGCAACCGACCGTGCATATCGCATCGGTCAGCAGAACAATGTTCTGGTGTATCGCTTTATTATGAAGGGCAGTATCGAAGAAAAAATACAACGTCTTCAAGAGAAGAAGAAGGTATTGACGGACACCTTTGTTGAGGGATCGGAAGGTTCAATCATCACGATGAGCAAGGCGGATATTCTTTC
>CALNCD010000267.1 GCA_937874965.1 uncultured Erysipelotrichaceae bacterium
GTTACGCGGATTGCATGGAAACTATTGCCTATATACGAACGAGATGCTTAATATCGGGGACCTAGTAGAAATGAGTGGAACGGTAAGTGATCCGCACTTCTACACATCAAACCGGACAATAGGGTGTATTGATCCTTCCCGTATGAATGTCAGCGGTACTCGCAACACTTTGGAAATACACTTTCGAAAACGTATAAAAGAACTGAATATCCCAATGGTCAAACTCTTTATCTTTGGGGGAAAAGAAGGTTTCAGGTTCAGTTCATACTTTCAGATATTGAATGCAATGTCGATTCAAATCAGTGGTAGTCTCATTATTCTTGAATTGATCTTTCAGAAGTTCCTGTACAAACCAGCCGTTCGGGTGATCCAAGGAATCTCGCTTCTTCTTATGCTGGTTATCTTCGGACCGTTATTCGGTCTATTCCGTTATTTTGTTTCAACTATGCTGAACTATACGAGTTGGCATAAAAATGATAAATTTGCTGTCTTGATTCTTTCAATGATCTTCTATGCACCTAATTCAATTGGAAGCGTTGAATTCTTACTTCCAGTCGGTTTTCGGATAATTCACATCATATACGATACTCAAGCCGCATGGATAATACAAACAATGCTTTCAGCGGTTTTGCGCTATTCTCTGAATTTGTTTCTGATTTTTCTCTATAAACCAATCCGTTATGTCAGCGGTCTCATTACTTTGATGATTCTTGTTGGTATCAAATCAAGTGCTATTCTTCTATTCACTCACCGCTGTTTAGTGTATCTCGAAGCTGTTTTTATATTTATTCAAGGGCATGAGATGTCATTGCCTATTCTCTTTCCCTTCAGTATGCTATGCATCACCGCTCTGCTTATCCGATCTTCTCAAAGAATGCTCAATATCGTCATTGTCTCCCTATTGATTCTAGCAAACATTTCTTTTCAGATTAACTTTCCATATGTCCAGGTGTCATTTATCAATGTCGGGCAAGGCGACAGTATCCTGGTTCGTACAAACACGGAGACACTATTGATTGATACAGGAAAAAGAAATGCTTATTATGCACTATACAAAACATTGAAGGAAAATCATATTGATACGATTGATTATCTTATTATTACTCATCCTGATAATGACCATAACGGAAATGTCGACGTGATCAAACAAGATTTTAACGTCACCAATTTCATTGACAGCAAAACTATTGATTTAGACACGGAAGATATTGTATTACATGGATTACTGGATGAATACGTCGGTGCAGATGATAATGCAAACAGCCGCGTTTTCTATTTAAGCATTTCTGGCATCTCATTTTTGCTGACTGCGGATATCACTCAAATTGAAGAAATGCGGCTAATGACATTGTACCCAAACCTGAAAATAGACGTCCTCAAACTTGCACATCATGGATCCAAGACCGCATCTTCGCTATCATTTCTTAAATCAATACAGCCGCGATACGCAATTGTCAGTGCTCAGCACTCTGTTTATGGTCACCCTCACTCAATCGTTCTGGCAAATCTCGCAAAAGTTCAGGCAACTGTACTGAACACCGAAACTTCAGGAACAATTACTTTTATTTTTTCAAATATCACGCATTTTATCATTACCAATGAACGCGAATTTGCTATAATTAACCAGAGGTGAGGATTATGATTCATATTTTGATTGGGGATGAATATTATCTGATAAAAAAATCAATCGATGAAATTCTTGCCCAGCTCAACCAGCGGAGCAATGATTTTGAACTTTTTAACTTCAATGAAAATGATCGGGATTATTCATTTGAAGAAGTCCTTGAATGCCTGAATACTCCTTCATTGTTTAGCTCAATAAAGGTCATTGTTTTGAATAACTTCCAGGGACTGACACAAAAATCATCATTGAAGCCTGATGAACTAAAGACACTTGGTCTGATTTTGGCTGATCCGACATCGAATGTCATTATTCTGCAAGTCAATACTGCTCTTGATCAGCGCAAAGCTCTAACCAAGCAGCTTCAACAAAATGCCAAGATTCATGATTTACGTAAGAAGTATAATTTTGATGATCTGTTTAGTTCTTTGATAAAGGATAATCAGCTGGAACTTGATCGAGAAACACAGCATTATCTGAAGGAACGTGTTAGCAAGAATATCGATACGATGGAACATGAACTTGAAAAACTGTCGTTATATAACACATCAATCTCGCGAGAGGATATCGATGCTCTCGTAAGCTTGAACTTCGACGACCGGTTGAATGAACTTTCTGAAGCAATTATGAATAAGAAAATTAAATTGACCTGGTCTATTTATTTTGAATTGATGCAGTTGCGTTTTGATCAATTTCAACTCATTGCCTACATCGCTGCGAATCTGCGCAGTATCTATCAATTCAACGTCTTGGTTAAGCAGGGATACTCGATGGATGAAATTTCTGAACTGACAGGAATTTCAACAAAACAAGCTTATTTCTTCAATAACAATCGTCGTGTGTTTGACACCGGACGACTTCTCGGTCTTCTTAATCAGCTTTCAGATCTTGACCAGAGAAGTAAAACCGGACAGATCGATAAACGGCTTGGCTTTGAATTATTTCTCTTAAAGGCGGTGTCATAATGGAATCATTAAAAGAACTCTATAAATTTGGCCCTGGTCCATCCAGTTCACATACCATTGCTCCTATGCGGGCTTTACACCTTTTTCTGGCAAAATTCCCGATGTCCAAATCTCTGACCATTAATCTGTATGGCTCACTTTCATTGACAGGCAAAGGGCATTTTACCGATGTTATCTTGATTGAGTCATCACCTATTCCATGTTCAGTTCACTTCAAACTTGAATGGGACTATGACTATCCAAATGGTTTGACCATAACGAATGAAGCGGATGACCAATGGGTTGTCTACTCCTTAGGGGGAGGAAGCATTCAAATCCTCAATGAAAATTTTGATTTTCAAAAACCGATTTATCCAGAATCAAGTTTTGAAGAAATTGTAGAATTTTGCAACCGCAAGAAATTTTCATTAATTGATTATGTTCTGTTTTACGAACCTTATATTCGTGATTATTTAGCGATAATCCTGGAAGAAATGATGGATTCAGTTCGGCATGGTTTAGAAGTGGAGGGCATTTTGCCTGGCCCTTTAAAGGTTACTCGTATAGCTAAAGAACTTTATCGGAAGGCGAATACTTATGAGGTCGTAAGTGAGCGCGAGAAGCTTTGTCTTTCTGCTTACGCCTATGCCGTCATGGAAGAGAATGCAAGTATGCACACAGTTGTAACTGCACCGACCTGTGGCTCAAGTGGTGTATTGGCGGGTGTCATTTATTTTTTAAAGGAACATCGGAATATTCTGAATGATCAGCTCATTGATGCATTAATTGTAGGTGGTATTTTCGGCAATCTAGTCAAACAGAATGCAACGATATCGGGAGCGCAAGGGGGATGTCAGGCTGAGATCGGCGTAGGTTGTGCCATGGCTGCTGCTGCCGTTACAAGCTTATCCAGCCATTATTTTTCAATCATTGAATACGCAGCTGAAATCGGAATTGAGCATCATCTTGGTCTCACGTGCGATCCAGTCGGAGGATATGTCATCATCCCGTGCATCGAACGAAATGCCGTGGCCGCTCAAAGAGCACTGGATGCCTCGTTTATGGCGATCAATATAGGATCAATCCGTCAGAATCGCATATCTTTCGATATGGTCGTTTCCACGATGAATGAAACAGGTGAAAAAATCGCGGTTGAACTAAAAGAGACCTCACTGGGAGGTCTCGCATCAATCTATAAGTTTGATGAAGATACTAAGCGTTAATGGAATTAACAGCTTTAGCGAGTCTTGATTTTTGACGGTTTGCGTAATTCTTATGATGAATTCCACTGGTCACGCTCTTGTCAAGAAGTTCAGTAGCAAGTGAGAATTGAGCGACTGCTTTTTCCTTATCGCTTGCTTCAACAGCTGTACGTACACTTTTTATCGCTGATTTCAAACGTGATTTTTCTTGGACGTTTGCCAAAGTACTCTTCGCATTAGTTCTAACTCGTTTTTCCTGATTTTTAATCTGTGGCATGAATACACCTCCTTGCTTATTTCCTTTGTGATTATATCAAATACTCTCGGTAATTGCAATGAAATATGATTTTATGACAAATTTCAATTGTACTCGAAAATAAGGGGACCTATGGTATAATAGAAAGCGGTGATAAATATGACGAACAATTCTATCCTTTTCATGGGAACATCAACTTTCTCATGTACTATCCTACAGATGCTTGCCGATACTGGGTACAATGTTATTGGGGTTGTTTCCCAACCTGACAAACCAGTTGGGAGAAAACGTGTTTTACAGATGACGCCTGTAAAAGAACTGGCAACTTCTCTTGGTATACCGGTCTACCAGCCGATTTCATTAAAAAATGATGCATCACTGTTGGATGGTGTTAATTTTGACATTATCATCACCTGTGCCTATGGACAGATTATTCCCAAATCACTTTTAGCAAAACCACGGCTGGGCTGCATCAATGTTCATGCATCATTGCTGCCAAAGTACCGTGGCGGGGCTCCGATTCAGTATGCCATTCTAAAAGGGGAAGCCGAAAGCGGAATATCCATCATGAAAACAGTTTTCAAAATGGATGCTGGTCCTGTTTATCGGCAGGTTACTGTCGATATTAATGATTCAGATACCTATTCAATCTTGCATGATCGTCTTGCGATTGCGGGGGCAAAGCTACTCAATGCGTCTTTGCCGGCAATTTTCAATGAAACCGCTGTTTTTATAGATCAGGATGAATCTCAAGTCAGTTTTGCATGGAATATAACAAAAGAAGATGAACATATCCATTTCAATCAAGAAGTTAAAACAGTCTATAATCAGATCAGAGCATTATTGGATAAACCTGCTGGCTTCTTTCTTGTTTCATCCAAGAAAATAAAAATTCACGAAGCAACTTATGAGAGATGCGAAACTTTGCAGCCTGGCCAAGTTCTCGGACTGGATAATCATCAGATAGTGATTGCGGCAAATAATGGGGTTATACGAATTTCCCGCATTCAAATGGAAGGCAAATCAGTTACCGATGCTGCTTCATTCTGGTCAGGGTATCACACGTTTATGGAGAATAAAATATGCGATTAAAAACGAAAGAAATAGTATTTACAGCCGTATTTATAGCTGTCGTTATGGTGACCACAACATTTACAAGTATACCGATCACTGGGAAAGGATACTTAAATGCTGGCGATGTCGTCGTAATGGGACTTGCGACAATCACTCCGCTCCCGATTGCCATGGTAGTCGGAGGGATAGGCAGTGCATTGGCAGATGCAGCAGTACCGGGGGCTCAGATCTACATTCTAGGAACGTTAGTGATTAAGATGATTGAAGCAGCGACCGCACATCTCTTATACCGTCATTTACCAAAACCTTTCAACCAGTTTGTGCCATTCATTTTGGGAGCAACCTTGATGGTGATCCTCTATGGATTCTATGAGTATATTCTTACTGGAAATTTAAATTCAATTCTTTACACCATGGTTCTCAATATTCCCCAAGGATTGTTTGGAGCCGCATTAGCAATCGTACTAACACCGATTTTGCAGAAGATAAAACGGTACGTTATTTAGGAAGAGGTTAAGCTTGGAACAGAGTAAAATCCGCAATTTTTCGATCATTGCACATATCGATCATGGAAAGTCGACATTGGCAGATCGAATTCTTGAATATACTGAAACGATTACACAACGGGAAATGGTCTCACAGCTGCTTGATCAAATGGATTTAGAACGTGAACGCGGAATCACAATTAAATTGAATGCTGTCCAGCTGAGCTATAAAGCCAAAGACGGTGAACTTTATACTTTTCACTTAATCGATACACCTGGCCACGTCAATTTAATCGATTTCACCTATGAGGTTTCACGTTCTCTGGCAGCTTGCGAAGGCGCTATTTTAGTTGTTGATGCCGCTCAAGGCATCGAAGCGCAAACCCTTGCAAATGTCTATCTGGCCATTGATAATGATCTTGAAATTATTCCTGTCATCAATAAGATTGATTTGCCGTCTGCTCAGCCTGACGTTGTAAAACAGGAAATTGAAGATGTCATCGGTCT
>CALNCD010000268.1 GCA_937874965.1 uncultured Erysipelotrichaceae bacterium
CTGCGACCAGGCCGATCCGACCGCCCTTCTTAAGATTCTCGAGGGAAGGCACTGTAAAAAAGACATTGCAGGTACCGATAAGCTGTCTTGTCCGCTCAACAATCTCATTGAAACCCAATTGACCCTGTGCAACCAGCCGAGCTGCTTCCATGGCTAGGAAACCGCTGCCGATGCTGATATTCTTGGAATCAATCACTTCAATGGTCAGATGCTCTTGGCTTTCACTCATCAAACGCAACGCATTATAGGTTCCGCTTAGACCGCTAGAAATGCAGACTGCAACGACATGAGTATAGCCTGCATCAACAAGTCTGTCCAAGGTGGTCAGGATGTCCTCACCACTCGGCAATGACGTCTTGGGAATTTCTTTTTCCATCCGCCGGAAGAGTTCCTCTTCGGTGATTGAAACCTGATCAATATACTCACCATCCGAGAAGCTTAATCGCAATGGTAATACAAAAATGCCGTACTGCTCAATAAACGCTTTGGGAACATCAGTTCCAGAATCAATCAATACCGCAATTTTCTCAGTCATGTTCTTCCTCCGATGCATCAGTATGATGCAGTAAATATAATGTAATCTTTTGCGAGACATACGAAACCAAGGCCATTTCAACAGTCAGGTTATCCTCAAAGCTTAAAATATTGAGCTGTACCGTCGTTGGATCGACAATTGCTTGGGAGAGCACCTTGACCGTTAATTCCAGTTGATCCACAAAATGATTAAACGCCTGCTCCGTGCCGTACCGGGATTTCTGCATGCGAATCCCTTTTTCGATGTCCTGCAAGGCCAAAACTTCCTTCAGGACACTGATCACGATAATGTACGCTAAATGGGACCTGGAATACTTTTTCTTGTGCGGCGCAGGAAGCAGCTTCTGCTTGACATAGTTATTGATCATCGCTGCTGTAACGACCTTTGAATCCTCACTCAAAGACGTCTGGACAAAGGTATTGACATACTCCAACACCTGGTCCATATAAAGATCCAAGGTTGGCAGTTGATCCCAGCGAGGGAGCTGAAGATCACTCAATTGGTTAAGCCACGCTTCTAAATCATTCATAGAATTACCTTATCTAGTTTCTATTACTAGATTACACTAGAAATGCTGCCGCGTCAAGACATATTATACCGTTTCACTGAACCATTTCACGGATATCAGCTTCGGGTACAATATTCTCGTATAAAGAAGGGATCCTAGGTAGCCCAAAAGCAATCCAAGCACCCCTCCGCCAAGGACATCCGTCGGATAATGGACGAAGAGATAGAGCCTGGAAAAGGCAATTATCACTGCGAGAAACAATGCCAATGGCGCTTCTTTGCGCTTCAGAAACAGCAGATACCCTGCAGCAGCAAACGAACTGGCAGTATGGCCAGAGGGAAATGATGTTGAGTTCGGCGCAGGAATCAGCAAGTGAATATCAACTTCAGTAAACGGGCGAGGACGCTGGACAATTAATTTGATGAAGCCTTCCACCAGACCCAACTCAACCAGAAGGACAAGTGCTAACCCTACTGCGAGGATGCGGGTTTTGCGTGTTGTCAGAAAAAGAAGCACCATAACAATCCAGATAAACCCATTATCACCAAGCTTAGTAACCGAAACCATCACTGTATTCATGATCGGGCTGGAAAAAACCCGTTGAATCCACTCAAGAATACTTAAATCAAGCGTCATGGACTAACCCGGTCACTTTCAATCTACGTTTTGTTTTATTCGTCATACGATAAACCTCCATCCCTATTTTAACAAACTTTCACCGCAGACACGATGATAATCCTTTAATCTAGTGTATAATAAACCTAGAGGTCTACTATGGAAAAAAAATTAAGCTCAACCCAATTGAATCTGCTCCTGATCGGACTCTGTACGATATTCGGAATCACTGTACTCTTTACACCGTTCTACTTGTTGAGTATTGCGTTGTTTACATTTGCTATCCTTCTGACATATGCACAGCTCACCTCATCTCGTAAGCAAGAAGTTCAGGCAAGCGAAGAAGACATAACACTTCCTGTTCAACATGAAGAATTGAAACAGGAACAATTCGCTGAAGAATCACCTGAATCTTATGAAGGAACAATGGAGGTCCTCTCACAGAAATCAGTACACCCTGAAATAGGATCAAAGCTGAATGAAAAAAAACAACCCAGAAAACCCTTTAAAATGGATATTCTGAGTTGGATTATCTATGCATTGATTGCTGTCTTCGCAGTTCTCTTCATTCTCACCCTGCTATCCATCATCTAAGGGCAATGCCCTTTTTTTATTGATTTCCTTAACCAATAATGCAGACTACCTCTGGAACAGCAAGCTCACTGTGTTTTTCAAGAATCAGTCCGGTAGTCGTATCACGCTTGAAAACCGAGACCGCATCAGAATCCATATTACCCACAAGCACCCATTGGCCATTGCTTGAAAGAATGAAATCCCGAGGATGCACTCCTCCGCAACCGGTTTCCTGCACTTTTGTTAATCCTTCAGGCCCACTGCGGAAAACAGTGAGTGTATCCCCTTGACGATTACTGGCATAGAGAAATTGTCCATCAGGACTGAGACGGATTGCGGCACCGCTGCGACGTTTTTCTTCAGGGTCCAGCATATCACGGCGTTCCAGCAACGCCAATCCATCTTCCTTATAACTGTATGTCAGGATCTGGCTGCTCAATTCGCAGATGCAATAGAGACGTTCTTTGTCAAATGCCAGATGGCGGGGACCGTCATTGGCTTCAGTCCGTATCGTTTGCTTCAGCACAAGGCGGCGGTTGACAAGGTAATATTCATGAATGGCATCGTGACCAAGATCGCAGACGAATACTGTTTGCGTATAGGGATTATAATCCACAAAATGGGCATGTGACCCTGGTTCATATGTTACGCGTTGGATCTCTGTGAGATGATCGTGATCGAGGGAGTAGAGAATAATGGTCCCCGTATGATAATTAGCGCTGGCAACCAATCCTTCAAACTGGCTCACGTAACACGGAGCGGAACCAGGATTGAGCTGGGTTTCCAGGCATTTTCCATCCTTCAGCAATGCAATCCCTCCATCATCTCCTTGTTTAAACACACTGATAATCAATGTCTCTCGCCGAGAAAGATAGGTAGGTGATCCGATTTCCTGATACAGCTGCAGATGTGAAAATTCCCCCGTTTGCTCATCAAAATCGGCTGTATAGAGACCATGACTTGTTTTTTTTGTGTACGTTCCAAAATATAGTTTCATAAGCACCTCTGCCTGTAGTATAGCACATTCTTTTCAGGTAACTTGTGAATTCGACTGTGGATTTAACACAACTTCTAATTGATAACCATTCTCAATATGGTATACTATTTCTAGGCTTTGTCCTAAGGAAAGAGGTTTTATTCATGTCATTAATCCGCAAAAAAGTGAGTCCTTTCAACGCCACTGCATATTTCAACAATGAGTTTGTACCTGTCAGTGACAGCGATCTGCTTGGTCATTGGAGTGTGGTTGTTTTCTATCCCAATGATTTTACATTCGTCTGCCCAACGGAGCTCGAGGAACTTGCCGGTCTCAAGGAAAAATTCGATAAGGAAGGGTGCACCATTTACTCTGTCTCGACTGACTCCCACTTCGTCCATAAAGCATGGCACGAAACATCAGAAGCTGTCGGTAAAGTCAATTATGCAATGATCGGTGATCCAAGCGGTGCCTTGGCTCGTGATTTCGATGTATTGGTTGAAAAAGACTGGCAAGCCCTGCGTGGCAGCTTTGTCATCAATCCAGAAGGTGAAATCGTAGCCTACGAAGTCCATGATGGCGGTATCGGCCGTGAATTTACTGAGTTGCTGCGTAAAGTTCAAGCAGCTCGCTTTATCGCCGAGCATGATGGTCTTGTTTGCCCTGCCCATTGGAAACCTGGTGAAGAAACCATTAAACCAAGTTTTGATCTCGTAGGCAAAATCTAAGATGTCAAACACTTACGATCTGATTATCATCGGTGCCGGTCCGGCTGGACTGAGTGCCGCCATTTATGCTGGCCGCTCAAAATTAAAGACGTTGGTTCTCGATGCTCAAAAGAGCAGCGGGCAGATTCATATTACGTCAGAAGTCGTTAACTATCCAGGAATAAAGATGACCAGCGGGAGTGAATTGATTCAGACGATGCGTGAACAGGCGGAAAGCTTTCATGTCGAACTGAAAACTGAACAAGTCATCTCAATCAACGTTGAAGGTGTTTTGAAATCCGTTAAAACGGCTGCTGCAACATATGAAACTGTCGCAGTCATTCTGGCAACTGGTGCCAAGCCCCGGTCCTTGGGCTTCAAGGGTGAAGATACATTCAAGGGGCACGGCGTCGGCTATTGCGCAACCTGTGATGGTGAATTCTTCACTGGAAAAGATGTCTTTGTCATCGGCGCAGGATTCGCTGCCTGCGAAGAAGCCATCTTCCTGACCCGCTATGCCCGCAAAGTCTATTTGATTGCTCGTGAACCTGAATTCACCTGTTCACCAACCATCGGCGATAAAGTTAAAGCAAATTCAAAAATTGAAATTCACTTTAACACCGAAATCACCGAATTGGGAGGAGACAGTGTTCCCCGCTTTGCAACCTTCATCAATAATCAAACCCAAGAACATTGGGAGTACCGCGTGGATACTCCAAAAGAGACCTTCGGCGTCTTTGTCTTTGTAGGTTATCAACCCATCAACGCTCTCTTTAAAGATATGCTCGACGTCGACAGCATGGGCTATCTGATTGCCGATGATTTGATGCAGACCAAGGTAAATGGCATCTATGGAGCCGGAGACATTCGGCCAAAACGGCTTCGCCAGCTGGTTACTGCCATTTCTGACGGTGCTATTGCTGCAACAGAGGCTGAACATTACATCACCGAAACCAAGGAAGAACACAAGATTGTTATCGAAACAGAACAGAATGCAAATGCTCAATCCAAGCCGTCTTTCTTTGATGATGCACTTAAAGACCAAGTCAAACAAGTATTTGATCGGTTCCAGAATGATGTTACTGTTGAAGTAACACTTTCCGATAATCAGCTCAGTCAGGAAGCAGAATCCTTTATTTCAGACTTAGCAGCACTGAGTTCAAAAATCAAACTGATCAAAACCCGCAGTTCCTCGGAAATCAATACCCCGAAGATTGAACTTTTCGATCAGCACAACCAAGCTGTCGGCATCACCTATTATGGGGTACCCTCTGGTCATGAATTCAATTCAATTATCCTCGCCCTTTACAACATTGCTGGACCAGGGCAGGCTATTGACGACGCGCAGCTCAGTAAAATTAAGGCATTGCCGCAAAGCAAATTGCAGATCGGGATGTCCCTCACCTGTACCCTATGCCCGACAGTTGTCCAGGCTGCACAGGTCTTGGCCCTGAATAATCCAGAAATTACCGTAGAAGTCATTGATATCTCCAAATTCAATGATTTCAAGGAAGAGCACACCATCATGAGTGTCCCTGCAATCGTTCTTAACGAGACTGTCGTTGATTTCGGGAAGAAAGAGCTCAATGATCTTATCACCATGATTCAAACAACCGCTTAAGCTGTAAAAAGACCTCAGTTTCAAGGTACTGGAAGTTCCTTGAAACGAGGTCTTTTGTCTACCTACAAAGAAGAGCACCTTTCCAGGTGCTCTTCTATTACACTATAGTTTGAACGGTACTGCACCGGTGATTCCAGCAACGACAATGAAGATGATGAAGACACCCACTGCCCATTTTGCCGATTCACGCTGCCAAGCACCCATATCCAACCCAGTCAGGTTCAACAGCAAGTAGATGAACGCAACCAATGGACTGAGCAAGTGGAAGGCCTGTCCAAGGACAGATGCAATTCCCAGCTGCAATGCTGTAAATCCGAACTTGTATCCTGTTTCTGCGATAACCGGTAATACACCGTAGTAGAACGCATCGTTGGACAAGAAGAATGTACCAGGAGCTGAGACAAAGGCAACAACCATACCCCAATAATTCCCAAGGCTTTCAGGAATAACACGTGTCAATGAATTTGCCAAGGCTGTAGCCATTCCGGAATTCGTGAACAGACCCATGAAGATACCAGCACCAAGAACCAAGATAACAACCTGCAATGCATCTCCGGCATTGTCCTGAATCCGTTGCTTCTGTTCACTCAGTTTCTTGTAGTTGATAACCAAGGCCAAAGCTGTACCGACTAAGAACAGGAAGACTGAAGGAACAGCGAGATCAGAGACAAATCCACCGACGATCAGCCAAGCAATAATGACAATCGTCATAATCGCATTGATCCAGACCTTCTTAGGACGCTTCAGCGCTTGTTCTTCTTCACTGCTTGGAGCTGTCAGTTCGTCAATTTCCGCATTGGTCATTTCAACAATACCAACCCGCTTGCGTTCTTTCATACCCAGGTAGAGAGAAACACCCAGCATGTAGATAACCGCGACAATCATACCTGGAGCCAAAGCGCTAAGTACAGGACCGCCATCAATCTTCAAGACTGAGATAGCCCGTGCAGTAGGTCCACCCCAAGGCAGCAAGTTCATGATCGTATTCATCATGATCAGGAGAACACCTAAGTTCATAATCTTCAAGCCAAGTTTACGATACAATGGCAAGAATGCCGTACAGACAATCAAGGTTGTCGTGGTTCCATCCCCGTTCAATGAAACTGCAGCGGAAACAACAGCTGTTGCGAATAAGACCTTCATTGGATCACCCTTCGCAAAACGAAGCATTGTCTTGGTCACAGGATCAAATAGACCCGCATTCAACATAATCGCAAAGTACATAATCGCAAACAACAGCATGACGGCTGTGGTAGATGTCTGCTTCAAACCAGCTAAAGTCCACTCACCGACAATCCGGAACTGGTTCCAAACGGTAACCACTCCCTTATACTGTTCAGTCACTGCAGCAGTATACAATCCAAATGCTGATCCGATAAGTACGAAGACTAACGGAACAAGCACGAGGGCTGTAAATGGCTGCATCTTTTTTGTCATGATCAAGACCATAAATACAATGATCATCAACCATGCCAAGATAGTAAGCATGTCCATAATTTCATTCCTCCGCTAAATAGCTTTCTAAGCATAGTATAACGACTATAAAGCGCTTTCAACAAGAGGGTTGACCCTTAAAGAACACTCAAAAAACACATCTGTACATTAGCAAACTCCACTAAAAACTTAGCCTTTTCGTGATATCCTTCTATTTAGAGGACTTTTGTGTAATCGATTATATTAACCTTATGATCCCTTGATTATACTTGTGAAAAAACGCTGTTTTATAACTAATTGTGATTTAGTTCACATTAAGTGACAATCATTATCATTCTCGATATAATGAGGGTAATTACTAATGGAGGATCAATATGAGCAAAATAGTAATCGTCGGGGCAAACCATGCAGGAATTGCTGCCGCAAACACCATTCTGGATAATTATCCGGAAAATGAAGTCGTAATTCTAGACCGTAACTCCAATATGAGTTATCTGGGATGCGGAACTGCCCTTTGGGTCGGTCGTCAGATCGAAGGGTATGAAGGCTTGTTTTACACGAAGAAAGAAGATTTCGAAGCCAAGGGAGCCATAATCCTC
Source organism: uncultured Erysipelotrichaceae bacterium (assembly GCA_937874965.1). GTDB lineage: Bacteria > Bacillota_I > Bacilli_A > Erysipelotrichales > Erysipelotrichaceae > CALNCD01. The sequence continues at coordinate 7,569 of CALNCD010000268.1, forward strand.
ATGGAAACCGTCGTTGATCGTATCGATTTCGACAAGAAAGTGGTCTTTGGCACCAAGAAGGATGGTTCAGCTGTTGAGCAGTCTTATGACAAGCTGATCCTCGCTACCGGTTCAATCCCCCTGAATCCACCGATTCCTGGCCGTGATCTCAAGCACATCCAGAACGTCAAGGTCTTCCAAGAAGGAGCCCTATTGGATGAAACCTTGAACGATGCTGCCTTGGAAAATGTTGCTGTTATTGGTGCGGGCTATATCGGTGTTGAAATTGCGGAAGCTGCAAAGCGCCGCGGTAAAACCGTTCGTCTCTTTGATGCATTGGACAGCTGCCTCGGGGAATACTATGATCGCTCATTCACCGATCGCATGGCAGAAAATATGAAGAATCATGGCATTGAACTTCACTTCTCTGAAAAAGTTCAGGAATTCAAGGGAACCGATCAGGTCAGTTCGATTGTGACAGACAAAGGTGAATACGCTGCTGATGTCGTTGTAATGTCTGTCGGATTCAGACCCAACAATCAATTAGGAAAAGAAACATTGGATCTGACGAAGAACGGTGCTTACCGGGTCAATCTCAAGCAGGAAACCAGCTTGAAAGATGTCTATGCTGTCGGAGACTGTGCTTCCATATACAGCAATGCGACACAATCGGAAACCTATATCGCATTGGCAACAAATGCTGTTCGCAGCGGTATTGTTGCAGGTCACAATGTCTGCGGAACCCCATTGGAATCAATCGGCGTTCAAGGTTCCAGCGGCATCTCCATCTTTGGCTACAACATGGTTTCCACTGGTCTAACCGTCCGTGCCGCAGAGCGTTTGGGAATGGATGTCTCCTATACTGAATATGAAGATATGCAGAAACCAGAATTCATTAAGGAAGGCAATGAAAAAGTCAATATCCGTATTGTCTATGAAACCACGAGCCGCCGTGTCATCGGTGCACAGATTGCATCCTTTGACGCAAGCATTGCCATGGGCATTCATATGTTCTCCTTAGCTGTTGAAGAAAAGGTCACCATCGACAAGCTTAAACTTCTCGATATTTTCTTCCTTCCTCATTTCAATAAGCCATACAACTACATTACAATGGCTGCTCTTAGCGCCAAGTAAATCAATAATAAAAAGTGATTCTTCCAGCGATGAAACCGGAAGAATCACTTTTTATTCTTTTATTTTACGAGGGGCTTCAATGAACTTGGTTTTCGCAATCAATTCCTGCAAGCCTCGCTTCTCCTTCGTAAACAGGATCAATATGGCGGATGCGATACCGACAAAGCCCGAATACGTGATCACCATTCCGGCAATTTTGGAGCCGCTGATGGTATTCATCAGTAAAATCAGATAACTCTGGTACCCGAGAATTCCAGATTGGAGAACAACAACACCCAACCCAAAATGCAGCAATAACGTTTTAATTGATGGTGTTTCTCCGTCTTTAGTCACTGCCTTGACTCTGGAAATCGGCAATTTCATCATCAAGGTCTGACCCTTGAAGATAAATACAGGCACAACCAGGTAGTACACTAAACCAAAAAGCAAAGCGACTGAAAAGGATACGATCTGCCCCTGAGTTCCTAATGCATTCAGAATCTCATCAGATGTTGTCAGCGTCGTGAAATCAACATGGAAGACATAGGTCATGATAGAATTCGCAAGAATTGTACACAGATAATAACTGATAAAAAAATCGGCAATGAAGGCGATAGCTCGCCGTAGATTAATGGTCATATTCCTCCTGTTATTGAATCATGGATTCAAGTATTGTTTGCAAGGCACTCTTTTGATCCGCAGTCATCTTGGCAGCATGGGCATCATGTCCATCCACTGTTCCCAGATGTGTCTTGATTGATCCGTCGGGATTAATAACAAGAACAAACGGGACATACCCTCCGCTCTGAAGGTCGGTATCGAGCGTCTTATCCAGAACTTCAAAGCTCTGAATTGCCGATGCGTTCGCTGCCTCAGCA
>CALNCD010000269.1 GCA_937874965.1 uncultured Erysipelotrichaceae bacterium
TGATCAGAAACCGCCAGGATTGGTTGGGAAGGCGGCGGTGCAGCATTGAACGGATGGCTTTTGGCTGATCAGCAGTGAAAGTGCTCAGACTTGGATTAATGACTTTGCATTGCTTGCGGATCTGCTTTGCTTGTTGGGGGGAACAGCTGTTCAAGACAAGCATATCAGCGTTGACAAGTTGTTCAAGGGGATTGCTGCCTAACTTGCCGAACTGACTCTCATAGCGCTGGCCATTCATCAGGTGGATTGATTTCTGTATTTTCAGATAGGGGCTGAGTTGGGGATCGTCAAAGAGTTCCATGATGGATTCAGTGCTTAGCAAGCCATTGTTTTCAATCCAGATTTCTTCTGCGCTGAAGGATGCAAGGCAATCGCTGAGTTCCTGGATAACCCGATCCTTTTCATGCTTGAATTGGCGAATGCTGAATATTTTTGTCTGACTGAAGGCATTGAGCTGAATCGTCTGGATGCCGCTTTCAAAGGCGATATAGAGAATCCGAGTGAATGGATAGCGAGTATCCACTGAACTCTGATAGGTGTAAAGTGAATTAATGAATGACGTCTTTCCAGATTCAAGAAATCCGGAGACAAGATAGGCTGGGATCATAATTACTCCTTTTCAAGAACGCACACATCATATCATAAACGGCAGAAATGCAAAAGACTTGCAAGTGTGAAAACAATGCGATGAGTGTGAACAAATCCTGGATTATGTGATACAGTAGTACCAGAAAGAGGATGATTATGACAAGACTCGAAAAAGAAAATTTGTTCGACATCGCGTTTCTGGCCAATCTGCAAAGCAATCCTTCGCAAACGATTGCTGCTTTTGTGAAAACAACCGGATCTGTTTCGACCAATGATTACCGCAGCAATATCTACACCATCGATGCCATGTCCCATACCATTAAGCAATTGACTGCAATGGATCAGGAGAAAAGTTTTCTGTGGATATCAGATGAGGAACTCATTTTTCCAGCCGCTCGTCATAAAGAAGCAGTTGACCAGAAATCAAAGGGTGTTCCGTATACTGCCTTCTATAGAATAGGCATTCATGGGGGTGAAGCACAGTTTGATTTCAGTGTTCCGTACAGTGTTGCGGCGATGAAAGTACTCGGTGAGGATGATTATCTGTTTTTGGTGAATGATGATCTGCAGGCACCGGAATATACCGGGGACAGCGATGCTTATGCCAAGGCGTATCTTGACTACAAAGAGAACACATCCCGTTTTGATGTTTATGATGAATTGCCGTTTCGAGCCAATGGAAAAGGAATCGTCAATAAAATACGGGCAAGGCTCTATCGAGTGCGTCCGCAGAAATCCCAGTACACGCTGATTTCACCGGCTATGATGACTGTAACGGACTTCAGCATTGATCAATCCTCGCAAATGGTCTATTTCAGCGGAGAGGTCTATACATCTGTAATGCAGCAGGTGAGTGAACTCTATCAGTATTCGATGCAGGATGAGAGAACCTGTCAGATTGACCTTCCTGAAGCTTTTATGATTGAGCTGACCCGGAAGTTTCCGTCGTTTCTGCTTATCTATGGAACGCCTGCCAGTCGTGTCAATTCCTATGCCAATGCATGTTTCTATCGGTTTGATCCAGCGGATGGATCCTGGAGTGTCCTTAATGATCTTGATGTCAGTGTCGGGTCATCAATCGGTTCTGACACCCGCTACGGTGCCAACACGGCTGTCCGGGTTTCCCAGGATAAGCTCTACTATAAATCTGCACGAGGACGGGATTCCTTTGTCTTCGAACTGGATTCAACCGGGAGCGAGGTATGTGTTTCTGCTGCAATTGCAGGCAGCGTGGACGGGTTTGACTGGCTTGGGCATCAATTGCTGGTCATTGCTAGCCGCAACCATGGATTGCCTGAACTCTATCTCAGTGATTCAAAGCGACCTGAAGTGCAGTTATCTGATTTCAATCAGGCTTTCTTGAGCGCATATTCCTTGAGTACGCCAGAATCGTTTGATTTTGAAACTGCTGACGGGTGCCGATTGGAGGGCTTTGTGCTGAAGCCTGTTGATTATCAGTCTGGGGGTTCATATCCAGGGATTCTGACGATTCATGGCGGACCCAAAGCGATTTACGGCGATATTTTTGTCTTTGAAATGCAACTGCTTGCTGCTCAAGGTTATTTCGTCTTCTTTACAAATCCACGAGGTTCGGATGGAAGAGGCAGCGAATTCGCGAACATCGAGGGAGAACGTTATGGAACAATGGATTATCAGGACTTGATGACATTCACAGACGAAGTTATCCAGCGTTATCCTGCGCTTGATGAAACGCGTTTAGGAGTTACCGGCGGATCATACGGAGGATTAATGACCAATTGGATCGTCGGACATACCGATCGTTTCAAAGCCGCTGTTACCCAACGTTCGATTGCCAATTATGTGACGAAATGCCTGACAACTGATATCGGTTACTATCATAATCTTCATCAAATGGGAGGAGCAACACCTTGGAGCGATGAGTCGGTGCTTTGGGATCATTCACCATTGAAGTATGCAGATCGTGTCAAGACACCGCTTCTGTTTCTGCACTCTGATGAAGACTACCGCTGCTACATGGGGGATGCCCTGCAATTTTTCACAGCCTTGAAAATGTTCGGGGTCGAAACACGGTTTGTTCTTTTCCATCATGAAAACCATGAACTTTCCCGTTCAGGACAACCGAAGAACCGAATGAGCCGTTATCAGGAATTGATTGATTGGATGAATCGGTTCTTGAAATAAGCCAGGTTTTTTCTTGGCTTGTATGCAATGAAAACGCAAATTCGCTGAATTTGCGTTTTCTGTTTCCGGTATCGAGGGGTGCAGAACACAAAAAACAGCAGGCTGTTCTGGAGATGAAGAGCCTGCTGGGTTATTCTAGGTGTCAGTCGATAGATGCTTGGTAAATGGATTCAATTGATGAATCAAGCAATGCATCAAATTCTGCGTCCGTTTGCTGAGCCGTCAGTCCCTCAGACAATGCTCTTGAGAAACTGGCAATCAGTCCTGGATTCTGGGCAAGGAGTTCATTGGCCTTTTCACGGCTGTATCCCCCAGATAAGGCGACTACACGAACGACGTGGGAATCATTCATCAATTCTGAATAGAACCCATTGATTGTTGGAATCGTTAATTTAAACATGACTTTGTCGTCCGGACCTAGCTGGGCGAGAGATTTAATCAGCGCAGCTTTCAGCAGCTTCTCAGCGTCTTCTTTTTGCGGACTGTTGATGTCGACTTCTGGTTCAATAATCGGAACCAGGCCATGGCTGATGATCTGCTTGGCAATGGCAAATTGTTGATCCACGATCTTCTGGACACTTTCTGGATTAGCCTGATGAATGACCGAACGCATCTTGGTGCCGAAGATATGGCGTGCATTGGCCCGTATCAGCAAAGCATCGAGGTCGTTGATAGGCTTCATCAGCTGAATGCCATTCTCCTCAGGCAGAAGACCTTTGTCAACTTTCAGGAAGGGAATGATCCCTTTGACATCCCACAGATAATCAGCAGTATATTGCCCGTCGATTGTGCGGTCCATCGTATTTTCGAAGAGTATTGCGCCGAGAATCCGCTTGGAGGAAAAAGAAGGACTCTTGATGATCCTGGTTCTCATGGCATGAACCTGGTCATACATTTCAGTTTCATTATGATAACTGTCTTCATTTACGCCGTATGCTTTCAGGGCTTTCGGGGTGCTTCCACCGCTTTGGTCAAGTGCTGCGATAAATCCTTTTCCATCTTTCATGCGAATCAGTTGTTCATTGTTCATCTCTATTACCTCATTTCTATCGATTATGAACAGGTTACAACATTCAATGAAGTGTTTGGTTTCATCAATGTTATACTAATTATAGCACGATTGCTTTCCAATGGCGTGCTGGAGACCGAAAGGAATATATGAAAAAAACAAAAACCAACGCATTGCGCCTGCTGGATCAGCAGGGCATAGCGTATCAAACCTTGGCGTATGATGGACAGCATGGGCAAATCAGCGGCGAAGAGATTGCCAGACAGAATCATCTTGAAGCGGGCAAAGTCTATAAAACACTGGTATGTACAGAAGGCAGGGAGTGCTATGTCGCCTTGATTCCCGTGAATGAACAGCTCGACTTGAAAAAGTTTGCGAAAGCAATCGGGATTAAACATCTGGAAATGCTTCCCTTGAAAATGCTGCTGGAAAAAACCGGTTATCTTCATGGAGGATGTTCGCCCATCGGCATGAAAAAACAGTTCCGGACCTGCGTCGATGCATCCATGCTGATGCATGAGCGAGTCTATATCAGTGCCGGTAAAATCGGCCTGCAAGTCGAACTTGGCGTTCAGGATCTGATTCAGTGCATCCATGCCACAGCCGGTGATCTTGTTGTCTAGGGTGCGAATAGCACCACTCTTCACTTGTTCTCTGAAATCTGCTATACTGGCTTGGGACTTGGAGGTCAACCATGAAAGTATTTGATTACGAAGATATACAATTGATTCCCAATAAGTGCATTGTTCAAAGCCGTTCACAATGCCGGACTGACATTGAATTCGGCGGACGTACGTTTAAGATACCTGTCGTTCCTGCAAACATGCAAACCATTATCAACGAAGAGATTGCTCTTGAGCTCTCCAATCGCGGTTATTTCTATATCATGCACCGCTTTGAGGAAGAGAAGCGCGTGGCCTTTATTCAGAAAATGCATCATGAGGGGCAGTTTGCATCGATCAGTGTCGGTGTGAAGGAGTATGAATACGAGTTCATCCGCTCGCTTAAAACGGCGCATGCTATTCCCGAGTATATTACTATCGACATTGCACATGGCCATTCCCAGGAAGTCATCAACATGATTCAGTTTATCAAAGAGGAACTTCCGGAGTGCTTTGTGATTGCAGGGAATGTCGGTACACCAGAGGCTGTTCGGGAATTGGAAAATGCTGGTGCTGATGCGACTAAAGTCGGTATCGGGCCTGGGAAAGTCTGTATTACTAAACTGAAGACCGGATTTGGAACTGGAGGATGGCAACTGGGTGCATTGGCGTGGTGTGCTAAGGCTGCCCGTAAACCGATTATTGCGGATGGCGGGATCCGCAATCATGGAGATATTGCGAAGTCCATCCGTTTTGGAGCCTCCATGGTGATGATTGGATCATTGTTTGCCGGACATGCTGAATCGCCGGGCAAGGAAGTCGAACAAGATGGTGTGATCTACAAGGAATATTACGGCAGTGCATCAGAATATCAAAAAGGCGAATTCAAGAACGTTGAAGGAAAGAAAATCCTGATTCCCGAAAAAGGAAGCCTTTATGGGACCCTCAACGAAATGCAACAGGATCTGCAATCCGCAATCTCCTATGCAGGGGGAAATGACTTGGAATCTATCCGAAAAGTGGATTATGTGATTGTTAAGAATTCAATTTTCAACGGTGATTATTAAAAAACGGTTCAGGTCTCTTATCCGTGCGATAAGAAACCTGAATCGTTTTTTTGCGTGACTTGTCTAACCTGAGATCGTCCTGTTTATTTCTGCAGTTGATAAGGGTAGGTACTCGTGCGGTGCTGAAAGGAAAGAATCTGTTCGTTTTTTACTCTCCCTTGATTAAGATCGATGCTGTTTTCCAGAATTTCACCGTAATTGTCAAACGTGAATTGATACAAGTAAGGAATCAAGCATTGGGAAATCTGATAGGAAGCACTGTTCCAAAGCAATGAGGGACTGTGATCAACGCCGTAATAGCGGATCTTCCCGACATCAAATGTCGGTTCACTGAATGTCGTCGCTTTCGCAAACGGGAAAGCCATCCCCTCATCACAGCTGACATCAATGATCAGACAGGGCTTCTTGAAGGCGGAAATAGCATCAGCTTCAAAGAACATGACGGGTTTGGTCGGGTTCTGAAGTATTCCATTGACAATGATATCGGCTTTCGTGAGTTCATCAAGCAGGGTTGGCTGCCCTTCTTTTTTTATCCGCAGGACGTGGTGTTCATCAAAGTAAATCTGTGAATAGACAATGCTGTGAATCCGGTCATTGACGAGATGACTGGCTCTCCAGCTGTAAACTTCAATGTCGTGATAACCATGTGAGATGAGTGCATGAACTGCTCCTCGGCTTACCGATCCGAAACTGAATACCTTGATTTTTTTAGGGGCTCCGAAGTATCCATCGATACCTTGACCTTGCAAGGCATCGAGAACGGAGCAATAGCCTGCCATTTCATTGTTGGTCTGGAAAACATGGACGGTTCCCCGGTAATTGCGGTAAAACATGTTTTCCCAGGCAACAAAGGTCATCTGCTTCTCAATTCCCAATTGAGCAATTTCGGTTTGCTGAACGGCATGGACCCATCCCCACAGTATGCTGTGATCAGGCATCTGGCGGATATCGTCTGGGGTTGGTTTTGCTAGAATGATATGATCATGATTGGCTAAGAGATCTTGGCGGGATTGGCAGGGGTGACCGGTATAGGTTTCAAAGTAATCGTCACTGTAACCGAACGGGACGCCATATCCTTTCTCAAAAACAAGTTCGTTCAATACATCTGGGTTGATCGTAGGGACATGCAATGGATGAATACTCACCCTATTTTCATTTTCCTTTAGAGAAGAACCAAGTACTGCGACGCTCATACGTTACCTCCTTTAGTCATTATTCATACTTTGATTATGTAGAGAATATTATAATTCTATAATCCTATTATAACATACTCTTGAAATTACTTCATTTTATATAAAAGTCAATGCTTCCATGATACAATAGTGAAAACGCATATAGGAGAGCTGACATGACGCCTAATTCCTTCGGATTTCTGGACTTCAACCACATGATGACCCTGCCATCACTCAGCGGCGACTACCACGAATTTTCGCTGGATTCTGAACCAGGGATCCATCGTTGTTTTACCATCAGCCAAAGTGCATCTCCCATAAAACTTCCGGTTTTTTCAAAGCAAATGCTGATTATCGATTCCGGCTATCATTGGCATCAGTTTATCTTTTTCCATCAGCCTTATTTCCTGACAGTTGTCTTTGATGGGAATGATGCGATTGTTTTAAGCCAGTTCGATATCGTTGAAACACTGGATTCCAACGACGGCGGCATTGCAGTCGGCAAGGATCGCTATCTCAAAGTTCTGTTCCACCCGGATGGGCGTTACCATCGGATGGGAGAAGAAGCACTTGAAAAAGCCTTGCGTCATCGTGAACTCACCCATCTGGAACGGGGGCGAAGCTATTCTGTCTCTGAGAAACTGATTAAGACCTATTCGATCCGTTTGAATCAGCTGGAAAAGCGAATTCGTTTATTGTCTTCCACGAACCGTTTTG
>CALNCD010000270.1 GCA_937874965.1 uncultured Erysipelotrichaceae bacterium
AGGAACACATATGACAAAAGAAGAAGTCATTATTCGGATAAAAGAAACAGCAATCATGGCCATCGTCCGAGTAGAAACAGAAGAAAGAGCCTTTGAAATAGCTGATGGCTGTTTAGAAGGAGGCGTTGATATCCTGGAAATGAGTTACACCAACTCAAATGCGGGTGATATTATCAAAGCATTAAAGAACCGGTATGGGGAATCCTTACTGGTTGGAGCAGGAACTGTGTTGGATGCGACAACAGCACGGCTGGCGATCATGGATGGCGCCCAATTTATTATCGCACCGACCTTCGATCAAGACGTTCAGCAGATGAGCAACCTTTACCAGATTCCCTATGCGCCTGGATGTACAACCTATACGGAAATGATGAATGCATTGAAACAGGGTGCCTCGTTCATCAAAGCATTTCCTATTTCAAACTTCTACGGTGCAGAATTGGCAAAGGTCTTTAAAGTGCCTTTTCCACAGATGCCTATTTTAGCCAGCGGCGGAGCAACCTTTGACAATCTGTCCACATGGATCAACAACGGCATTGACTGTGTCGGCATTGGAGGTTTACTGACGAAGGGTTCTTCCATGGCCATTGCTGAGAATGCTCGTACACTTCGTTCCATTGTCATTGAGTCAAGAAAGAAAGGGGTGAACGAATGAAGGAAATCCTCATTACGCCCAGAGGTTACGCTAATTTTAAGGAGAGTTATCAGGAAGCCTTTATAAAGCGTGGATATACGTTGAACATTAATACGACAGGCAAACAATATGATCGTGATACGTTTGCACGATACGCAAGAAGAGCAACGGCAATTATAGTTGGGGTTGAGGAATTAGATGAACCGCTGCTTGTCACCTGTGAGGACTTGAAGGTCATTGTAAAGTTCGGTGTAGGAACCGATAATATTGATTTGGGTGCTGCAGAACGTCTGGGAATTAAAGTTGGCCGATGTGTCGGAAGTAATTCGAATGCAGTTGCTGAAACTGCATTGACTCTGATGATGATGTGTGCGAAGCAGATCTTACCGAGTATCTTTTCCGTCCGTAGCGGAGGATGGGAGAAGTTATCTGGTTTTGAATTGAACGGAAAAACGATTGGAATTATTGGATTTGGACACATCGGTCAGATTGTCGCAAAACTTGCCGGTGCATTTGAGATGAATATTCTTGTCTATGATACATTTCCAATATCAAAGTCTGTTATTGAAGAGACCCGTGCAGTCCCATCATCATTGCATGAAATATACAGATCTGCTGATTTTATAACACTGCATCTGCCTTTGAATAATGAGACCCGTGATATGATCAGCGAACCTGAGTTTGATATGATGAAACCGAATGCTTGCCTTGTTAATACAGCCAGAGGCGGAATCGTCAATGAAGAAGCTCTCTATCATGCGTTGAGTGATAGGAAAATCTTTGCTGCAGGGTTTGATGTATTTACGTCTGAGCCACCTGAAGATAGTGAATGGGTCCAAAAACTCGTTCATCTTAACAATTTTGTCCTCACTTCTCATATTGCAGCAAGAACTGAGGAAGCTGAGCGGAACACTGCTCGAATTGCAACGGAAAAAACAATTGAACTACTTGAACAAGGAGGTGAGTAAATAGATGAAGGCAATAATAATCGGGGCAGGCAGAATTGGGCGTGGCTTCATTGCTGAACTTATGACACTCAATGATGTCGATATCACTTTCTTTGACATAAATCAAGAATTTGTGGACGAAATGAATCGCGCAAACCGATACACAGTTCATGCTCTTGGCAATGCAAACCATGATGTGATCGTAGAGAATGTACGTGCTTATTCCTTTGATTCCCTAGATGATTTTGCGCGAATTTGGGATGAAGCGGACTATATTTTTACGGCATGCGGGGGAAAGAACTTAAGATCTATTGGAGAACGGATCGGTGAAGCATATAAATTACGTGATCCTTCAACTTCAAAGATTAGTAATATTGTGACCTGTGAAAATTGGATTTCACCTGTGGAAGATCTTACTGCCGGTATAATGCATGGATTAACCGAGAGTGATTACAGCCGTTTTCTAGAACATATCGGCGTGTCAGAATCAGTCATTCTTTGTACAGGTACAGGTTCTCCGGATGGAAGACAGACTAATCCTGTTGATACATGGGTTCAGGATTTGAGATATCTTCCTATCAATAAAGATCTGATTAAAGGCCCACTTCCTGATTGGAAGTACGTCGAATTTGTGAGTGAATTCGGAAATCTTCTGACTCAAAAAATTTACACCAATAATACAAGTGTCGCAACAGTCTCATATCTTGGATATTTGAAAGGAATCAAACATGTTGCTGACGCAGCAAATGATCCTCAGATACTGCCTATTCTCGATCAGCTGTATACGGAAATAAATGCTGTTCTCATTCATGGATTAGGAATTGATTCTGAAAGCCAGCTCAAGTTTTCCAAGGCTGCTAAGGCAAAGTATACGGACTATGCGATTGTTGATCAGGTAACACGAATTGCCCGCGATCCTATTCGCAAGCTAGGGCCAGATGATCGGTTTATTGGTCCCATGACCATTGCACTCAAGGCGAATATCGTTCCTGAAGCGATGGCTTTAGGTGCAGCCGCAGCAATTTACTATGATTATGCAGAAGATGAGACAGCAACAACATTGCGTCATTTACGTGTTGATCAAGGCATTGATGAAATTTTCAAAGAAGTTTGTAAAATTGATCCTGAAGGTGAGATTGCTTCATGGATTAAGAATGGAATTGCGCGGCTGAAGGAAGAAGGATGGATTACCTATGAGTAAGAAAAATGCAATTGTAATTGGAGCAGGACAAACAGGCAGAGGATATACTGCCCGTTACCTTTTCGAAAAGGGATATTCAATCAGTTTTGTGGATATTAATGAAGAAACGGTATCATTTTTGAAAGAAGACGGAGCATATTCAATCCACTTTTACAACAAGGATCGTACACCTGTTTTTGTTCATGGATTCAATACGTACCGTGTAGGAGATGCGTTCTTGAATCATGTACTGATGGAAGCTGATTTAATTCTGACCGCAGTGGGAGAACAGAACTTAGGGGATATTTCGAAGTGGGTTGTTCCGGGATTAAAAGGAAAACAAAAGCGGACTGTATTTATGACATGTGAAAATGGTACTAACCCAGCGAAGGTACTTCGTCAGCATTTGCAGCATTTAGGATTGGCGAGCGAGTACACTGTTTCTCAGACGGCAGTTTTCTGTTCAACGGTTTCAATCCATGAAACCAGACTCGATATTCTCTCTCAAAATGAAACATACTTTCCGTATGATCATGATGAATTGGAAACATTGGATTTTGAGGGTGCCGTACCAGTCAATAACTTCGAAAAGTTCTTCGAACGAAAAATATATACCTATAATTGCTTAGCAGGATTAATTTCATACTGCGGATATGTCAAAGGGTATGAAGTGTATGGCGATGCAGCCAATGATCCAGATATCTCTGCGACCATGGATGAGTTGCTTAATGATCTAAATCCTGCATTGCAAGCCTATTTTGAAATTACAGAAGCGGATCAGGTATCGTTTGCAAATCGAGCATTATTAAAATTCAAGGATAAAAACATACTGGACTATACGATAAAAAACGGTAGAGCGCCTCAACGGAAACTTGGACCTACTGAACGTATTATGTCACCGATCCGTATTCTTCGAAATAACGGCAAGGATATCCGTGTTTTAGAATTTGTCGCGGCTGCCGCCCTCGTTTATTGGCAGGAACGTCAAGGTATCAGTGAACCTGTTCTGACAAAGGATCCAATTGCTATGTTTGCCTCATTGAATGATTTAGAAATGACAGATCAGATTGTTCTTGATGTTGAACGGTATTTTAAAGCAATCCTAGAAAACAGGGAACAGGTAAATGTCCAAGAAATTATCCATTCCTAGGGTATAAATGATGAATGATATATTACTATGCCCATCAATGATGTGCGCAGATATGTCCGATTTAAAAGAAGAAATACGAGCATTGGATAATGCGGGAATTGATATTTATCATATGGATGTGATGGACGGGAAGTATGTTCCGAACTTCGGATTGAGCCCGCAAGATTTCATTGCAGTAAGAAAACATACGGATAAGCCGATTGATGTTCACTTGATGATTGATAGTCCAAGTGACTATATTGATTTGTTTGCTGAGTTAGGGGTCAATATTATCTATATTCATCCGGATGCAGATATCCATCCGACTAAAACGCTTTCGAAAATTGCACAGAGTGGGTGTAAGGCAGGAATTGCCGTTAATCCTGGCTTATCTTTTGACACAGTTAAAGAGCTGCTTCCGCTGGTCGACTTTGTTCTGATTATGACTGTGAATCCAGGGTTTGCTGGACAGCAGTTTCTGGAGTTCACAGAAGGCAAGATACATGAATTCCTGAAGGTCAGGGAAAAATACGGTTTTGAAATTGTTGTTGATGGTGCGATATCCAGTGATATTATCAGGACACTTGGGAGGCAAGGTGTTAAAGGATTTGTACTTGGGACATCAACGCTTTTTGGGAAATCAGAGAGCTATTTGAAAATTATCGAATATTTGCGCACGGTTTAGTTTTTGAAAAATGTTCATTGCTAATGGACATTTTGGCTGTTGTAATACCATTCAAAAAAAGAATAGCTGAAAATAGCATATTAGGTAATCAGAGGAGGGAAAACAATGAGTAAACAGCTTAAAGAAAGAATCCGGTCAAATCAGTCAGTATTGGCAACGAGAATCAATTCAACTTGGCCGTATATTGCTGAAATTGTGGGAGCAACCAGGCAGTATGATTACATTGAATTTTTGGGAGAATACTCGCCTTTTATTCAGAGTGATCTTGAAAATATTGCACGTGCGTGTGAGCTTCATGGCATGGAATCGATCATAAAAGTCGATTTCTTGAATCGCGGGTATGTCGCTCAGAAGTCAGTCGCCTCAGGCATTAACGGCATTCTATTTACGGACCACACAACAGCAGATCAAGTGAGAGAATCAATTGATTATGTTCGTGCTTCTCTTCCGACGAATACAGGCAAACTTGGTTACGTCAATCGTCGCTTTGTCCGAAACAGCGGCTTTTCGGGTCCGATGGATTTTTCGCAGAAACAGAATGAGAGCATCCTTGTCGGGTTCATGATTGAAAAATCTGACGCAGTAATAAATATTGATAAGATTTGTCAAGTTGAGGGTATTGATTTCATTCAATTTGGACCGGCCGATTATTCGATGAGCTGTGGCTATAATTATAAAGAGGATCATGAACGAACCAAAGCAGCGGAGTTAAACGTTATCAGGGTAGCTCAGAAGTATGGCATTAGTGTTCGAGTTGAAATAAATCATCCTGAGGATGCCCTTGATTATTTGAACTTAGGAATTCGTCACTTTGCAATAGGAACTGAGGCACGTATACTTCGTGATTATTGGTTGAGTGCTGGGCAAGGAATGCGCTCGATCTTTGAAAGATAGACGAGTAACCCTTTATCAAGATTTGATAATTTGCTAACGGTAATAGATAAACTTCCGTGGAACGAAAGAACCGTTGAACTGCTACTGCGATAAATCATCATCGGCTTCGCGAATGTATTTACGATAGGCCCCAATGGATTTGAGACTAGTAGTAATGATGAATAGCGAGAATCCAAATACCCCGATAAGATAGTAGGTTTCGCCGTGGTCGAGGTACATGCTAATAAAGAAGAGATCAAAAAAGAATACGATAATCATAAATACAATTCTCATTTTCATCAGTTTTTTATCCATTTGTTCTCCTTCTATTGAATCTCATTCCTGTGAGAGTCCTGACGCACAATCATAACAGACAAGGGGTTCGGCATTATCCCGTAACGGGCAATCAGAGCATTTCCGGTAAATCGATGCTGTGATCTATTCGCGATGGAACGAGTTTGACTATGTAACCGGCTTCGGCTCACCACGATATGTTCTTCCAATGATTACCGTTATTATACCCAAAGGAATCCATTAAAGTCGATCTATTTTTTTCGCAATATCATTGCTGTCACCTTGGCGTCGGTCTCCTAG
Organism: uncultured Erysipelotrichaceae bacterium; assembly: GCA_937874965.1. Taxonomy (GTDB): domain Bacteria; phylum Bacillota_I; class Bacilli_A; order Erysipelotrichales; family Erysipelotrichaceae; genus CALNCD01. The sequence goes on from CALNCD010000270.1 coordinate 6,043, forward strand.
TCTCTTCTTACGGGCTGTCCATTCAAGATTCAGTTTTTCCTGGTCACGCGTTAGTTTTGCTAATTCACGTGTAAGCTGCTTTTCTTCGCGGCTATCGAGAGGTTGTGTCAGGCGCTCCTGAATCGAATTAATAGCAAGTGCTATTTTTTCCAAGTCCCTCGTATAGGTGTTATAGTCTCGTGTATACCGGGAATTCTGATGAGACGTACGCCGCTCAATTTCACTTTTTATTTTTTCAGTCTGATGTGCGAGATCTGCTTTTCTCTTTTGAAGCCGCTCGATTTCGCCGGGATCTGTACTTTTATCGATTTGATTCTGGATCACATTCAATCTATTCTCCAGATTACTTGCCCAATCCTGCGCAAATTGTGAGCGCCATTGCGGTGAGAACTCATCTTTGGAATTATCATTTGAAGACAGCGATGAAGACAGAAGTGTACCGAATCGATTGAAGGAATTCTTCCAGATGTTTTTATTATCAGATCTGTAAAATTCCCGTTGATCTTCATCCAATTGATCAACGAAATTCTCTTCTTCTTCATCCGTGACATTTTGAAGGAATTGAACTATCGGAACAGCGCAGTAGACAATGAGGGCAATTGAAGGAAAAAACCATGCAGCAACGAGCAAACCAAGCCGGATTGATATCTCGAAATACATCTTGCGCCGCTTTGCGCTGAACTGGAAGTCATCGTCTTTTTTTCGTTGTCTTATCAGTGCCAACAAAAGCTGATACATTAAAAACGTAACGATGAATGTTAGAATACCGTAAATCAAAACAACCTGCTGTGTTGCCTCTTCGATAATCAGTTCAGTTGCCTTGGGAACCAATGAAAGAAAG
>CALNCD010000271.1 GCA_937874965.1 uncultured Erysipelotrichaceae bacterium
ATACCTTTTCCTTTATACACATCCGGTTTTTTAAATCGTCTTATTGATGATAATGTTTCCCGGATTGAAGAAAATGAAGCTAATCTTGCGAAGTTGCAGGATGAATGGGAACGGTTGAATTAATTGTATTAAGATAGTGGGACACCTATCTCTGGACAGAGAAAAGAGTGTCCCTTTTTTTGTCAGCTTTATGATGGGTTCAAAATAAAGTTTTTCTTCAATATTCTCGTAATATTAGCGATAAACGTTAAGATATTGTGAGTTTTATACATGTTTCTATTGTTTGTATATATTAAATAAGGTATGATTGCTACAGCAAGGGGGATAATTATGAATTATTCAAGAAATACTCGATCAATAGGATCGATCATCCTGTTATCAATCATTACATGCGGTATCTACTATTGGGTCTGGGTGTACAGTGTTACCCGTGACTTAGCGGAATACAATGAGGACTACTCCGTCAGTCCGGGAATGGCAGTTCTTTTAGGTTTGATTACTTGTGGAATCTATCATCTGTATTGGTGGTATAAAATCGGTGAAATGTTTGTGATTGCTCAAGAAAAAGCTGGCAAGCGTTATGTGATTGACAACAAGATTCTTTTCTTGATTCTCAGCTTATTCGGTATGGGTATAGTTAGTGCCTGCATTCTTCAATCAGACTTGAACCGTTTCTGGATTGATAGTACAGATAATTACCGGTCCAATCCAAACGACTTCTAGGGTGGATTATGATTCCTTTTGAGTTTGACGGGCTGAGTTTCTGTCTTTTCAAATGGATATTCGGGCTTCCTTGTCCAGGGTGCGGGTTGTCTCGTGCTTATCTCTCACTCCTGAATGGACAGATCAGTGCAGCCTTTTTCTACCATCCGCTCTTCTGGCTTGTTCCAATTATTATAGGTGTGGGTGTATTTAATAAGAAACATCCCATCCTTCAGCGAATCCATAAAAGCAAATGGTTTTATCCGCTATGTATAGTTCTGTTTATCGGTGTCTATGCTTACCGAATGCTGACCTTGTTTCCTGCGGTTGCCCCGATGGATATTAACCGGAATGCGTTGCTGTGGAAATTACTTTCTTTATAAAAAAACAGTGAAAATGTAGCAATTTCATACACTTTGAAAAATGAATCTGCTATAATTCAGGTATCAGGGGGAATGCATATATGGAGACTTCAACAAAGAAGGATTTATTGATTCTGGGGATGGTTTCACTGATGAGTGTCGTGATGATTTATCTGGCATTCTATTCAGCAATCATGCGCTAAAAAAAACAGGGAACGCTGGATTGATTACCGCCTCTTGGAGTAGAGATGGCAATCAATTCGTATCAGTTCTCTGTTTTTTCATAGACACTTAATGAACCGCCTAGAACCTTGAAGATTCCAATGCCATCATCATCAATAAGAACCGGCTCATTGATATTGCCCATGCTGTCGCGATAGATGCTATGGGCATTTTCACTGCCGACAAACATTCGTTTCTCACCTTGCTTCTTATCGCTGAGGATTACCGCAAATCCACTTCCAGGATGTTCAAAGTCTCCTGTATAAGTCCAGCCGATCAAATCAGGATCATCCAGATAGTCATAGCGTTGTCCGAAAAGTTTTGCCTTGCGGATTGAGATAAGAGTATCCAGTTCCCGAACCGGATTGATCTGATCGTGAACGATGCCATAATAATCCCCATAGAAAATACAAGGTGTTCCTTCATGCCGTAATAAAATCAAGGCATAGGCTGCTGGTTTGAACCATTCTTCCACCCACGACTGAAGAGACTGGGAAGGCTGGGTATCATGGTTATCGACAAAAGTGACTGCATAGTCCGGATTATTCAGGACGAGCGTTCCATCGAAAATTGACGATAGATCGAAGTTGCCATCCGATGAAGAAGCCCGATAGAGATTATAATGCAAAGGGACATCAAAGAGTGACATCGAATAGGATTCCTCATTCAAATAATTATGCAAAGCTCTCAGGTCATCACTCCAATACTCACCGACAACAAAGAGGTTCTGCTGCTCGCGCAAGGCAGCAATCCATTTTTTGAAAAATCCGAACTGGATGTGTTTTAGTGCATCCAAGCGCAACCCATCCACCTGAGTAGTTGTGATATACCACCGCCCCCAGTTTAGGGTTTCTTCAAGCACTTGCGGATGGGTATAGTCGATATCTGCTCCCATAAGATAATCATAATTGACATGCTCACGATCCACATCTCCATCCCATTTCTTGCCTTCAAAAAGGAAAATGCCTTTTCTCTGGGTCCTGTTGTCGTAATCTGTTCCAGTGAAATGTTCCTTGTTCCATTGAAAGGAAGAATAGGTCTGCTGACGTCCGTTGAAATCAAAGCGGGTCCAGGCTTCAATTTCAAAAGGATCAGGGGTCAGAAGGGTCATGCGGTCGCCATCATCCACTTGGAATACCATGACTGTATCGGTATTGTCTGCACCCATTTTGTGATTCAGGACCACATCTGCATAGACGAGAATACCTTCGGCATGCAAGGCCTGGATGAGCATCAAGTATTCATCCTTAGTGCCGTATTTTGTACGGACTGTTCCTTTCTGGTCAAATTCGCCCAGATCATAATTATCATAAACGCCATAGCCGGTATCTGAGGTTCCGCTGCTTCCTTTATAAGCTGGCGGAAGCCATAGCGCATCAATGCCGGCTACCTTGAGCTGCTGGGCCTGAGCGGTGAGTGTCGTCCATAGATTCTGATCACTCTCCAGATACCATTCAAATGCTTGTAAGATGACTTGATTCATAGCAAATCCTCCTGACTCCTATTGTAAAGGAATTCAGATGTTTTTTAAAGTTATGATTCAAGGGAGGTGTCATGGAGAACTGATCCTGAAGCGAGAGTAATGATCCGACGGGCATAGGTTTTGGCTAAATCGTGGTCGTGGGTAATCAGCACAATGGTCATTCCTTTCCGGTTCAATTCCTGCAGGATTGCCATAAACTCTGCTTTGCGCTCAGGATCCAAGGCACTGGTGGCTTCATCGATAAGCAGAATTTCTGGATTCAGCATGAGTGAGCGAGCAATAGCGACCCGCTGACGCTGTCCCCCGCTTAACTCGTCTGGGAACGCCATGGATTTTTCACTCAATTGAAAGTCTTCTAATAGTTTAAGTGCTCTTTTATTGACCTCATTGCGGTCCTCGTGATTCAGGTTAGGCGATAGTGTCAGATTATTGAGAACATTGAGATGGGGGAATAAATTAAAGTTTTGGAAGATCATCCCAATCGGTTCAGTCGCTGATCGCCGCTCTTTTTTGGACATTAGGACATCGGATTGGATGAGATAGCGATTATTGATTCTGATGGTCCCTTGCTGAGGGGTGATGAGATTGCTGATCAAGCGGACCAGTGTTGACTTTCCAACGCCGCTGGGGCCAAGAATGGCTGTGAATTCACCAGGATTGATCGATAATGAAAGATTGCTAAGTACAGGCGTTTTCTGATAAGTGTAAAAGACGTGGTTCAGTTCAATCATAGGGATTTCCTTTCCATTCTCAATCTGGCTTCAATCGCTTTGAAGACTTGAATGACGATGAAGGTAAACAGCAAGTAGACAATTGCGACGATAAACAGGGCCTGTATTTTCAAATCTCGATTCATGATCTCCTTGGCATTCCGGAAGATTTCCCCAATCCCGACAACTGTAACCAATGAGGTGTCTTTCACCAGGCTGATGCATTCATTGGAGAGGGCGTAGAGCGAATTACGGATCATCTGGGGCATGATGATCCGGCTATAGGTGTTGAAACGGGAAATATGCAGGGTGGATGCAGCTTCCCATTGGCCTGGATCGATCGTGATCAGACCGCCTTTGAAAATCTCAATGAAATAAGCGGTATAGTTCAAAATAAAAGTAAGGCAGGCACCGATGATTGCTTGACGTGTAAAAAATCCTGGAATCAGCAAAGGTAAACCGAAGACAATGACATAAAGCTGAAGAATCAGGGGTGTTCCGCGCATTACCCAGGTGTATAGAGACAACAACCGCTTCACAGGCCTTGGGGCATGCAGTGAAGTGGTTGCAAGGATAATCGCAAGCGGCAATGAAACAAGAAGCGTGACAGCAAAGACAAGGAAGGTTGTTTTGAATCCCTCAAGAATATAGGGAGTAATGGAAAGAAGATAGCTCATTCGCGAATAATGAGGTCCTCTCCAAACCATTTCTTGGAAATTTCAGTGGCTGTCCCATCAGTGGTCATTTCACGGATGATTTCGTCAATCTTGTTGGCAAGTGCGGTTGAGCCTAAGCGAAGACCGATGCCGTAATATTCAGGATTGAAAGTCTCATTGGCAATCTGATAGTTTTCCGTATCCGTACGGGTCACGTACAGGGCATAATTTTCATCGGCTACAATGGCATCGATTGCTCCGGAACGCAAGGCCAGAAGCGCTTCGGAAATTGTGGTATATTTTGTTAAAGAAGCCAATGACTTCGCAACATCTTCTTTCGCCTCCAAAGCGGATTGCCCTGAACTTTGCAGTTCAACACCGACATTCTTACCGGCTAGATCCGCAAGTTTCTGAATACTGGATCCTTTGAGGGTCATAACCGCAATCGAATTGTTCAGATACGGCTTGGTGAAGGTCACTTCTTTGGAACGTTCCTCTGTAATCGTGAATCCATTCCAGATCGCATCGATGGACTTGCTGTTTAGTTCCAGCGTTTTCGCATCCCAGTCAATGTATTTTAGCTTGAGTTCAACACCCATGCGCTTTGCAACTTCTTTCGCGATATCGATATCGAACCCAGTGACATCACTGCCGTTAATCAAGGCAAACGGCGGATAATCCGTATATCCGATAATAAGCTCTTTTTTATCGAGAATTTCATTTAGACTGTTATCTTCAGTAGATGTACCGGCTGCGCAGCCGCTTAAGATCAGGGCTGCCAGTAAACAAAGTGTAAGTAGTTTTTTCATAAATCCTCT
>CALNCD010000272.1 GCA_937874965.1 uncultured Erysipelotrichaceae bacterium
AAAGCCAAGGATAAAGTTGCGGCAATGAAGGCCAGCAGCAAGGGTTTATCAGATACGGCTATAAAGAAGATCGTCTTTGCCTGCGATGCTGGAATGGGATCAAGCGCAATGGGTGCAACTACTTTAAAGCGCAAGTTCCAGCAGGCGAATATCATCATTGAGATCGCACATTCATCCATTGAGGACATTCCAGATGATGCTCAGCTGATTGTGACTCAGAATACCTTGAAAACACGAGCACAGCAAAAAGCAGGGGCGCGTGAAGTCATCGGAATTGATAATTTTATCGGTGCTCCTGAATACGATCAGCTCGTTGAACGGTTCAAGCATTGATGACTGCAGGATCAACTCACTGAGTTGATTTTGCATTTTATCATTAACTTCGCTAGAATCAACTTAAAGAACTTGAGCATTATCCTTGTGAATTGTTGTCTATACTAGAGGTAGGAGGTCTGTGATGTTACAATCGATATTTTCAAATCGAATGTCTGCAATTTTATTGGCCATCGGGGATCGCCGGGATTACATCAGCACGACCTCGATATCCCGCTTGATGAATCTGAGCACCCGGACGATACTCAGAGAACTTAAGGGGATCAACCATTTCCTGGAGCCGTTTCATCTGGAACTTGAAACCAAGACCGGACAAGGAATGCGTCTGGTCGGGGAAACAGAGGCGATTGCTGACTTTCTGGAAAGCCTGCAGAAGCAACGGGGCACTCATGGGGTTCTGGAAGCGGCTGAACGCAAAGTTCTGTTGACGATTGAGTGCTTGAAACAGCGTGAATCGAGTAAGCTGAGTTATTTTGCACAACGCTACAAGGTATCGGAAGGTACAATCTCCCGTGATCTCAGTGAGCTGGAACCGTGGTTTCTCAGTTATGGCCTGTGGTTGATTCGCAAACAGGGCTATGGTATCGAGATTCAAGGCAGTGAAGAAAACTTCAGGAAAGCAACAATTGATTTTGTCCATGAGCGATTGAAGGAGAATGACTTGAACCGTTATCTGGATGGTCGGCTTGACTTTGATGAGTATGTCTATTTCCAGTCGTTGGAGTATCATTCGATCTTTAACTTATTGGATAAGCGGATTTTGTACCGGGTCATTGATCTTCTGCGTCAGCGTCATCAACCCTTGTTGAATGAAATTGCCCAGAATTCATTTATCGGCTTGATTATTCATCTGACGGTGGCAATTGAGCGGATCGAGAAACAGGAGTATATTGAAGTTCAGCTGCCTTTGCTGGAGAAACTGAAGCAAGATGATCTGTATCAGGGGGCCAAGGATTTGGTTCATGATTTCGAAAGAGCCTTCAGCCTCGTTTTTCCTGAGAATGAAATCATCTATGTCCTGATGCATCTCAAGAGCACGCGTAAACAGACTTCGACCGGTCTTGAATTGGAGAATCATGATATCCGTCAGCTGGCGCAGAAAATGATTGATGATCTGGGGTTGCTTTGCGGACGCGATTTCGGGCAAGATCGGGTCTTGCTGGATGGCCTTATGTCTCATCTGGAGCCTGCTTTGAACCGAATTCAATATCATCTGGATATCCGAAATCCCTATCTCCTGCAGATTCAGCAGGAGTATACCGGAATCTATGAGCTGGCTCGGAAAGTCTGCGAGATGAATACAACAGAAACTGTCGTGTTCAGTGCGGATGAAATTGCGTACCTGGCCATGCACTTCGGGGCAGCGATTGAGCGTCAGGAGGCTTCTTTCAAAGCGGAGATGACCTTGATGGTCGGGGTTGTCTGTGCCAGCGGAATCGGAATCTCCAGCTTCCTGGCGTCTCAGATAAAAAATCGATTCAGCGCACTGAATGATGTGATTGCGATATCGGTTGAACAGGTTATGAGCGGGAGTTATCCGGCTGTGGACCTCTTGTTGACGACGATTGAACTTGAGGATCATGTGAATGCCTTGAGCATTCCGGCAATTCTCAGTGAAAAGGACTTTCAGCGTCTTGAAGCGGCGATGAGGGACACGCAGAAGCAAAAGACGTCTTTGGTTTTCCATCCTCAGCGCCAGCCCTATGATCGCCACCTTATCGATGCAATGACGATTACATCGCTTGCCTCCGTTTCGGTAACAGAAATATGGGACAGTCTGTTGGCGGACGTTGATCTGTCACTTAAAGAAGTGATCGTGAGTGCCTTGGCAGACCGTGAGTTGATCGGGCCGGTTATTCTGTCTTCCCAGCACTTTGTTCTGTATCATGCCAGTGTTGAAGGTTTACCTGTCCCGATCATCCGTTTCTTTACGTTGAGTGAACCGCTGCGGGTCAAACAGCAGCTCATTCACAGCGGTTTGATGATGCTGATTGCCAAAGGGACTTCGCCTGCAGTTCAAGCGACCTGCGGTCTTGTTTCAGCATTGCTTCTGGATGATCCATTGATGATCCAGGATGTTAACCAACACGACTTGGAAGGTATCACGATGCGTATAGTAGACGCCATGGAGAAGAACAATGAATGAATTCCCGCTTTTAAAGAAAGAGAATATTTATGTGCATTGCGCAAGTGTTACCCGTCATCAAGCTATTCTGGATACGGGGCAGATACTGATTGACGATGGCTATGTCAAGCCCGGTTATCTGCAAGGGATGTTGAATCGGGATGAATCACTTTCGGTCTATATCGGAAATATGCTGGCAATTCCCCATGGTGAGCATGAGGTCAAGGATGAAATTCTTCATAGCGGCTTGGTTGTTCGGATATACCCGGACGGTATTGATTGGGGCGGTAACCTGGTGAAGATAGTGATTGGGATAGCAGCTTTGGGTGAACAGCACATGACGATTCTGGCAAATTGCGCCTATGCGTTTGAAGATATCGCCAATGTGGAACGGGTGGTTCAGCGTCAGGACAGGGATTGGATCTATCGGATGCTGGTTGAAGGGGAATTGGTATGAAGCGGATTACAATCACGCTGAACCCGGCCCAGGATCGGACCCTTTATCTTGAACAGTTCAAACTGCATAGAACCAACCGTGCCCGTAAGGTCATGACACAGGTTGGCGGCAAGGGAATCAATGTTTCCAACACATTGGAGGCTTTCGGCTATGATTCATTGGCCATTGTGCTGCTGGCGGGCGAGTCAGGCGAACAGATTCAGCGTGATCTGGATGGGCATCGCTATGGATGCTCAACAGTCTGGATTGATGGATCGTCACGGTTGAATCTCAAGATCATGGATGAATCTGAACAGGCAATGACAGAAGTGAATGATGTCTCTCCGGTGATTACCATGAGCCAGTTTCAGGATCTCTGGGCGATTCTTGAAGAGAGTGTTGAAGCCGGGGATATCGTCATGCTTTGCGGGAGTGCACCTCAAGGTCTGCCGCCTTCGTTCTATGGAGAAATTGCTGAATTTGTGCGTTTGCGTCATGCAACCTTGATTCTTGATGCGGACGGTGAAAACTTCCGGGCTGGACTTGAAGGAATTCCTGCAGTGATTAAGCCGAATGCTGAAGAATGTCAGGCGTATCGGGGAAGTGATGTGCCATTGAACGAGGCTGATTACCGCAGCTTAATTCAGGAATGGCTGATGAGCGGAATCCGTTATTGTGTTGTTTCTTTGGGGGCCAGGGGTGCGTTGTTCGGCTCTGAGCAGGGTATTGTTTCCATGCCTGGTTTAAAGGTGGATGTTGTTTCGACAACCGGAGCAGGAGATTCAATGGTTGCTGCCTTGGCAATCGGCTTGAGTGAAGGACTGGATAATCTTGAACTCTATCGGTTAGCGATGGCCGTTTCCGGGGCAACGGTTGAAACCGCCGGGACTCAGCCGGCAAGGCGTAGTCGTGTTATTGAATTGATGAAGGAAATGAACGTCGAAGGACGAGGAGGATGGTATGAAAACTAAAGCGGTCCGTCTTTATGGTGAGAATGATTTGCGTTTGGAAACATTTGAACTTCCGCCATTAAAGGAAGATGAAATACTGGTTGAGGTTATTTCAGACAGTATCTGCATGTCAACGTATAAATTGGCTATTCAAGGAAAGAAACATAAACGTGCGCCTCAAAACATTGATACCCATCCGGTTATTATCGGACATGAAACCGCAGGTGTTATTGTGGAAGTAGGCAAAGTCTGGCAGGATCAGTTCAAGCCGGGTCAACGTTTCGCATTGCAGCCTGCATTAAACTACAAAGGATCCTTGGCCTCGCCTGGATACTCCTATGAATACTTCGGAGGGGATTGCACGTATTGCATTATCCCGCGGGAAGTGATGGAGTTGGGATGCTTGATGGTGTATGAGGGTGATGCGTTTTATGAAGCATCCTTAGGTGAACCGATGTCTTGTGTCATCGGCGGGTATCACAGCAATTATCACACAAACAAGCGGAATTACGAGCACACACCGGGTGTCAAGGCTGGCGGGAATCTGCTGATTCTGGGGGGGTGCGGCCCCATGGGATTAGGGGCCATTGATTATGCATTGCAACTGGATAATCCACCGAAACGGGTTGTGGTGACGGATCTCTCTGATGATCGGATTGCCCGGGCAAAACGAGGACTTCCTGAAACGAAAGCCAAGGAGCGAGGCATTGAACTGATTTACCATAATCCAAGTCAGTTCAAAGACTCCCGAAGCGTTCTCAGGGACTATACAGAAGGTCTTGGCTACGATGATATCTTTGTGTATATTCCGATTTCATCATTGGTTGAAGAAGCGGACTCGCTGCTGGCCTTTGATGGCTGTCTGAATTTCTTTGCCGGACCGACGGACAATCAGCTGAGTGCGGCTATCAACATGTATAACGTCCACTATATTGCGACAAAGATTATCGGTTCAACCGGAGGAAACAATGATGATCTCATTGAAGCCCTTGATCTCTCATCGAAGAAACGGATTAATCCAAGCTTGATGATCACTCATATCGGCGGATTGGACAGCGTCGTCGAAACGACATTGAATTTACCGAAAATACCAGGTGGCAAGAAACTCATTTATACGCACCTGGAAATGCCGTTGACAGCCATTGATGACTTTGCAGCCCTGGGTGCAGATGATCCATTGTTTAAAGCATTAAATGAGAGCTGCGAGAAACATGCAGGTCTTTGGAACAGCGAAGCAGAAAGCTTGTTATTGAATTGGCCGAAATAGAAGTGTGATGAAGTTTTGAAGAAGCTGTATTCAGAAATCGTTACCCGCGGTTTAGAAATCTGAAGAGTTGCAGCTTCTTTTCAGTTTGTGATTCTAGTGAACTGATTCAATCAAATTTCCTGAAGGGTGATTTATTATATAGGTATTGGCTGGAATGCTGTTTTAAAAATGGACAATGAAAACGCACCGGGGCTCCAGTTTTTCATATCGGAAGGCCCTTCGTATGTTGTATTATAGAAATAGATACGATGAATGAGAAACCGCGGGGAGGTACAATAATGGTGAACATTGACATAAATATCATTACAGGAATAATTGTTATCGGCGCCACAGCTGTCATCGGCTGCATTTATTTTAAACTTGAAGAAATCTACAGAAAACGTCACTTAGGTCAACCTAAGCGAGCGAATAAAGTGTTGAATTTCAAACTTGCGACAATTATTTTTTATCTTTTTGTTGCCGTTTTTGTTTTGAACTATTTATATTCTATTTTCAAATCATAGCGAATCAGAGTTGAAAAGATGAACAGGAGGTTCTCTTGAACAGCCGTCATGAATACGACAAAGGCTTGAGTAAATCGGCTCGGTATTCATGGAGCAAAACTGTCCATCGGTGAGTGCTGAACGGCAAGGAATACCCTGCTTGGAAGAGATTGCTTGCGGCAGGTTTGGGGATAGCAATGAATTAATAGGCTGGAAAATGAGGTTATGGGCATCATGAGTGCAAATAATCCCTTAAAGCGTTGAATCCGCTGGTGCCTTGTGGTATTATCTCTGTAATCATTTTTTGATGCAGCGGAAGTTCCGCTGAACCGGGGGGTTGTATGCGTATCTTGTGTTATGGAGTCCGTTCAGTTGAACGGGAGATTTTCAAATCACTGAATGAACGGTTTAAGTTCGATCTCGTTTTGGAAGAATCATTGTTGGATCATGAGAATCTTCGTGAAGCCGAAGGATGTGAGGCCATTATGGTCAGAGGGAACTGCCTGGTGGATGAGCGTGCGTTGCAGCAGTTTCAGAAGATGGGGTTGAAATATATTCTGACCCGCACAGCCGGATATAATCATATTGATCTGAATGCGGCAAAAGCCTATGGTGTCAAGGTAGCATATGTGCCGACCTATTCTCCTAACGCGATTTCGGAGTTGGTATTGACATATGCGATGATGTTGACGCGTCATGGCGCGCTCATGACAAAGCGGACCTCACAAGGGGATTATCGGGTTGATGGTCAGATGTTCGCCAAGGAAATTCGGAATTCTGTGGTCGGAGTTATCGGTCTGGGTCATATCGGGATAACGACTGCGAAAACATTCAGAGCAATCGGCGCTCGGGTGTTAGGGTATAATCGACGTGTGAAAAGTGAACTGGATTGCTGTGAACAAGTGACGCTTGATGAATTGCTGAGGCAAAGTGATATTATCAGTCTGCACATTCCCTATCAAAAAGGAGTGAATGATCAGATGGTCAACGAATCCTTTCTTGCAAAGATGAAAACGGGAGCTGTCCTGATCAATACTTCACGCGGTGAACTTCAAGATATTGATGCTGTGTTGAAAAGAGTTGAAGCAGGACAACTGAGCGGCTTTGCAACGGATGTCCTCGTCAATGAAACCAAATACTTCTACCAACACCATCCCGATGCTGTCGATGAACTGGACCAGAGAATCCGCAGACTTTACCCTCAGGTTCTGATTACACCGCATATTGGTTCATTCACGGATACTGCCGTGAGTAATATGGTGGAGATTTCCTATGAAAATCTCCGAGAATTCATGGAAACCGGAACATCAAAGAATCAGTTAGCATAGTCGAATCGCTTTAGTCTGATGGTCTGCCTGATTTTTATCATTTTTCTCAATTACAGTGAAGTCTATCCTGACTGCGCTAATACTGGACCTGGAATCCAGGCATGAACTTTGTCTCAAATTTACTGTCTTTGAAGCTTCTTGTTCATGTCTTTTTCTTTATTTTATTGACCCCTGAGTTGAATTCAAAATCTTGAATGGTTTAATGAATGAGTAAATTTAAGGATTGATTTCTGATTTGTGCAGAAGTTAATTTTTTTTATAACATTCGGAGAGCTCATAAATTCTTCAATCAATAATGAATATTCGGTTTTGATTATTTTCGCAGGACCTCGTACATGATCAGAAACTAGAAGGTTCAGTGATAGATGGCATAAGATTAATGCTGATTTATTAAAGAAAGATTAAATAAACGGACATGTACTTTCTCGTGAAATTTTAAAAGTTATTGAACGATTTATTCTAGGTGAAGTGCTGACATTTTCGGCTTTAAAAAATATATGTTATACTAAGTTAAACAGAAAGGGGAAACATAACGTG
>CALNCD010000273.1 GCA_937874965.1 uncultured Erysipelotrichaceae bacterium
AAGTGACCGGCAACTGAAGAGATATTGATGATATGGCCGCTCTGTTGGCTAATCATCGTTGGCAGGGCTGCCCCGATGCCATAGAGGGTTCCCTTGATGTTGATGTCAATCATTGCATCCCAGTCTTCAATCTTCTTCTGACTCAGCAGCGATTGAGGCATCAGGCCGGCATTGTTGATCCAGACATCAATTCGTCCGAAACGTGTCAGTGCAGCCTGTGCTAAGTGTTCAACTTGGTTGACGTCCTTGACATCAGTCACGAGATAAATAGCTTCAGCACCAAGCTTCTGAATGGTGTTCACCAATTCGATAAGCCTTTCTTCCCGACGGGCTGCCAAGACGAGCGATACTCCATCTTTGGCGAGGAGCAAGGCAGTTTCAGCACCGATCCCACTGGATGCTCCTGTAATAACAACGACTTTCTTCTGATTCATAATCTCACCTTCCTTTTCTATTAGTATACGCTACTTCGGCAGGGAGTGCATAACTGTTCTCAATGGAAGGATAACCACGTATACTGTGACTGAAGAGGAGGAGTTCCCATGAAAAGAATTGTATTTGTTAATTTTCCGGTTTCCGATGTTCAGCGATCTGTTTTATTTTATCAGGCGGTTGGTTTTACAAAGAATGAACTGTTTTCAAACGAGCAGGCAGCTGCGATGGTCTATGATGAACAATTCTGGATTATGCTTTTGAGCAAGGAGTTCTATCGCCAGTTTATTCAGGAAAAAACGATTGTGGATACGAAGACGCAAAGCGCAGCGCTGATTGCCTTTTCTATGGAGAGTGTTGAAGCAGTCAAGGCATTCGGTGCTAAAGCCGTAGAAAACGGAGGAAGTGCCCATTATCTTGACAGGGGTATTCCTGAAGAGCAGATGTATGGCTTGGAAGTACAGGATCCGGATGGGAATATGCTGGAACCTTCTTGGATGGCGATTGAGTAACCGGTTTGGCATCCGGTTTTTTTATATACAAGAAAATCTGAACGTGGGCATAAGGCTTGAATCAAATTTCCATTGTAACTATAATGGTTACATACAAGGAGGTTACTATGAAAATTGAAGTTTGGTCTGATTTCTCCTGTCCGTTTTGCTATCTGGGAAAAACACGGCTTGAAAAGGCGGTCAGTCATTTAGGATTGCAGGATGAGGTTGAATTGGAATTCCGTTCATTTCTTCTCAATCCGTTCGCGCCGAAAACCACTGAGTTACGTGGGGCAGCTGCTTTTGCGAAACAGAAGGATGTATCGAAGGCGGAAGCTGAAGGGATGTTTACCCAGGTCAGTACACTGTTTCAACAAGAGGGACTTGATGCCAACATGGATAATCTAGTGATGACCAGTACCTTAGATGCCCATCGTCTTGCGAAATATGCTCGTTCACAGCATAAGGAAAATGTGCTTTCCAATCGCCTGCTGCAAGCATACTTCAGAGATGGCCTGAATCTGGCGGATCATGAAGTTCTTCTGGATATAGCTGAACAATCCGGTCTAAATCGGGAAGAGGCGAAGGCAGTCCTTGCCAGTGAGGCATATCTTGATACTGTGAATGCGGAAATCGCCCAGGCCCGTTCCTTCGGTGTTTCGGGTGTACCGTTCTTTGTTCTGGAAGACAAGTATTCAATTTCAGGCGCTCAGCCTCAGGAGTACTTTAATCAGGCGATTGAACAAGTCTGGAAAGAATCACATCCGCTCACGCCGTTGGGATCGACACCGGATGGTGTTTGTTCAGATGGATCATGTTCATTGAATTGACAAATATAAACATAGAAAGAGGTTAGTATGAAAATACTTGTTACCGGAGCAACCGGTCATTTAGGAACGTCCATTCTCAATCATATTTTAGAAAACAATACACAGGGGCATACGATTCTTGCAAGTGCCCGGAATGTGGATAAGGCCCGCGATTTTGCTGCCCGCGGTGTTGAGGTTCGTCATGCAGATTTTGATGATCCAGCGTCACTGGAACATGCTTTTTCGGGTATTGATCGGGTAGTAATCGTCTCAACGGATGGAGATACGCAAACCCGCATTGCCCAACATGCTGCCGCAATCGATGCAGCGAAGCGTTCCGGTGTCAAACGCATTCTTTACACGAGTCTGACCAAGGCTGATGACAGCCCCTTGAATTTAGCGGATGTCCATAAGGATACGGAAGCACGGATCCAGGCAACGGGTATTCCGTACAGTATTCTTAGAAATAACTGGTATCTTGAAAATGAAATAGATACAATAAAGACAGCACTTTCAACCGGTCTGATCACAACAACCTATGGAAACGGCCAGTTAGGCTGGATGCTTCGGGATGAGTATGGTGAAGCTGCGGCAATGGCTGCCCTGGAAGAAGTTGAAGGCAATAAGATCTATACGATTTCCAATGCATTGCATACCATCGAGGATTTCGCAGGTGTGTTATCCACGATATCGGGCAAGGAAATTACGGTGAAGCAGATAGATGATGCGGCTTTGGAAGACGGCTTGTTGAAAGCTGGATTGGATCAAGGAACAGCTGATTTCGTGAGTGCTCTTAACCGAGGAATCCGTGAAGGGGGTTTAGCAGCAACCAGTAACGATTTTGAACATCTGGTGAAGCATCAACCTAAGTCACTTGAGCAGGAAACCAAGGAACTGATTGCGATATTCTAGTAAGAGAAAGGGTGATTGTTTATGCAGATTAGCAGCCGGTTTACAATGGCGATTCATGCATTGACATTGATTGATAGCAATCATGATCATGATGAAACATCGGAGACGATCGCAGGCAGTGTCAATACGAATCCTGTGGTTATCCGGCGAATTATTGGTATGCTGAAATCCGCTGGATTGGTCGCCGTGAAGCGGGGCACTGGAGGAACTCATTTGGCTCGAAGTGCGAGTGCAATCACGTTGCTGGATGTTTACCAGGCGGTGATGGGTGTGGAAGATGACCATCTTTTCAGAATTCACAAGACTCCTAATCTTAACTGTGAAATCGGTGCGAATATTGAGGATGCTCTTCAATTGACACTCGATCAGGCACAGTCTGCAATGAAACATGAACTCGAAACTGTAACGATTGCTGATGTTTTGAATCGGATCCATCGTAAAATTGATCAAGGATAGATAGAGCCGGTGAATCCCGGCTTTTCTTAACGAAATCTTAAACATTCTTAACAATTAAGAAACAATAGCGCAATTCAAACATCCCGATTATTAAGTAAAAGTATATATAATAAACACTTAAAATCATATAATCAATTAAAAGTAAGTAAAATATACGAATAATAAGATTAATTGTCTTTTCTTCCTTGTGTTCATTTTTTAAATGGCCCGTTTGATATTTGAACAGGTTTCATTATAATGAAGTGCAGGGAGAAAATATATGTCACACATTAATTCAATTGAAAAACTCGATTTTGACGTTCTGAATCTGATGTCATCGGACTGCTTTGAGAGTCAGCGCCAGGCCAGTTCTGTATTAAATCGTTCTCTGGGAAGTATCAACCAGTCGGTAGATGTTCTGCGTAGCCTTGGCTATATTGAGGATGATTATGCGCTGAGCAGCGCAGGCAAAGCTGCATTTGACCAATTCAAAGTCAAGAATGCCATTATTATGGCTGCAGGAATGTCGTCAAGATTTGCTCCGCTTTCCTTTGAAAACCCGAAGGGTTTGCTGAAGGTCAAAGGTGAAGTCCTGATTGAGAGGCAGATCCGCCAGCTTCAGGATGCAGGTATTGATGATATTACTATTGTTCTGGGTTATATGAAAGAAAAATTCTTATACCTGGAGCGTAAATACAATGTCAAAATAGTCATTAATGATGATTATTATCGCTACAACAATACTTCAACATTAATGCTTGTCAAGGACAGGATTTCAAACACCTACATCTGTTCATCGGATAATTATTTCAGTGAGAATGTCTTTGCTTCCCATATGTATAAAGCTACGTATCCGGTCGTCTATCAGGATGAAAGCGACAGCAATGAATATTATGCGGATTTCAGCAAGAAAGGGATTATTTCCCGGGTTGAAGTCGGATCAGGACATTACTGCATGCTCGGTCAGGTTTACTTCGATGCCGAGTTTTCAAAAACGTTTCTGTCGATTTTGAGCAAGGCATACGATGATGAGGCGACGAAGCACGCCTTGTGGGAGAAGGTCTACTTGGATCATCAGGATGAACTTACGTTATATGCCCAAGAGTATCCGTCGACAGTAATCATGGAATTTGATTCGCTGCATGAATTGCAGCGTTATGATGATTACTATCTTGAAAATGTCGATAGTGCGATTTTTAAGAACATCATGCGGGTCCTGAAGTGTTCTGTCCGTGATATTCAATCCATTGAAACAATAAAGGCAGGAATGACCAATCTGTCGTTCAAGTTTACGGTCTTTGGTAAGCCTTATATTTATCGCCATCCTGGGGTTGGAACGGAAACGTATATCAACCGTGAAAGCGAAGCTTATGCCCAGGAAATGGCGAAAGAGCTGAAACTGGATGATTCCTTCATTGCGATGAATAAAGAAGAAGGATGGAAGATTTCCCACTACATTGAAGATTCAGCAGTTCTTGATTATCATAATCCTGATCAGGTCAAACAGGCACTGACAAAGATTAAGATTTTGCATGATGCGCAGATAGCGGGGAAGTTCGAGTTTAACCTTTGGAAAAAGACAATGGCTTTCATTGAAGCAATTGCGTCGAAGGGGCGGAATGATTTTGCGGATTTTGATGCATTGCATTCCTTGATGGAACGGGTTTACCGTCTTTCAGAGAGTGATGGTGTTCCGAAAGTATTGTGCCATTGCGATTTCTATGATCCGAATATCTTGATTTCAAAGGGTGAGATGTTTTTGATTGACTGGGAGTACGCAGGTGTTGATGATCCGGCTTCGGATATCGGGACTTTCATTGCGTGTTCGGACTATTCCGAGGCAGAAGCCCTGGAAATTCTGACAATTTATTATGGGCATCAACCTACAGAGGAGCAGACCCGTCATAGTCTTGCTTATATCGCATTAGCTGCATATTACTGGTTTGTCTGGGCAATCTTCCAGGAATCCAATGGATCAACCGTTGGGGAGTATCTCTATATCTGGTATCGCTGTTCGTATCAGTATGGTGAAAAGGCATTGGCACTCTATGGAGGTTCCCATGAAAATCATTAGCGATCTGGTGATTTACCTTATCATGTTCTGTGCGGTTCTGGGGTGCCTGGCTTCAATCTTCAAGCCGGAAAGTGAATTGGCAGCCCAGTTTCTGGAAGGAATCAATGCTATCGGCAGTATCTTTCTGCCGGTGGCGGGAATCATGGCGGCACAGCCATTGATTGCTTCGTTTATCACGAGTGTTCTTGGTCCGCTGTTTCACGCCATCGGAGCGGATCAGGCTATTGCAGCTACAACATTTCTGGCTGTGGATATGGGGGGTTATCAG
>CALNCD010000274.1 GCA_937874965.1 uncultured Erysipelotrichaceae bacterium
CGGGACAGAAAATATTGAATGGCAGACGTTTGAAACCTTGTGCAAGTATGCCAAGGTTTCCCTGACCAAACCCTTGAAGTCATTGACGAAACAGCAGCTTGACATTATCTGTTTCGGTTCCCCTGAACCGATTCAGTATACGATTCACAGCCGGTCTGGGAATTCGTTCAAACGCAACGAAAAGATCGAAGGTGTGATCTCGCTGATTGAGAGACGGTATGTGGAGACAACATCCTCCATGTCACGGGAGTGGTATGGTTCATTCATGAGTGAATCTGAGTGTGAAACCTGTCATGGCAAGCGGTTGAACCGCGAAGCTTTGAGTGTTCGTATTCAAGATCGGAATATTTCTCAGGTGACCGAGGAATCCATCAAGGATGCGATTATCAGCTTGCATGGTCTGCGTCTAGAACCGATGCAGCAGGAAATTGCGGCAATGATCCTACAGGAAATCCGCGATCGGTTAACGTTCCTTCAGGATGTCGGTTTGGAGTATTTGACGTTGGATCGGATTGCGGGATCGCTCTCAGGGGGCGAGGCACAGCGGATCCGGTTGGCGACCCAGATCGGATCGCGCTTAACGGGCGTGCTCTATGTGTTGGATGAACCGTCAATCGGGCTTCACCAACGGGATAATGCCAAGTTGATAACAACTTTGAAGAATATGCGCGATTTAGGAAATTCCTTGATCGTTGTTGAGCATGATGAAGAGACCATGATGGAAAGTGACTGGATCGTGGATATCGGTCCTGGCGCAGGAATCCATGGCGGTGAAGTGATGGCCAGCGGAACGCCGCAGGAAGTCATGGCAAATCCTGATTCGATTACCGGGGATTACCTGAGTGGTCGTAAGACAATCGATTTGCCTAAGATCCGTCGTAAGGGCAATGGCAAGAAAATCAAAATTTTCGGTGCGGAAGAGAATAACTTGAAGAATATCGATGTGACTTTTCCGTTAGGAGAATTTGTCTGCGTGACTGGTGTGAGCGGCAGCGGCAAGTCTTCGTTGGTCAATGAGATTCTTGCGAAGGCTTTGGAACAGAATCTGACAAAACCGAAAATCAAGCCCGGCCGTTATCGCAGGATGAGCGGAATCGAAAATATTGATAAGGTCATCAAGATTGATCAGGATCCTATCGGCCGTACACCGCGTTCAAATCCTGTAACCTATACGGGTGTCTTTGATGAGATCCGGGACTTGTTTGCGAAGACCCCTGAAGCGAAAGCCAGAGGGTATGATAAGGGACGTTTCTCCTTCAACGTTAAAGGCGGGCGTTGCGAAGCATGCCAGGGTGATGGTGTCAAGCGCATTTCCATGCATTTTTTGCCGGATGTCTATGTGCCCTGCAGCGAGTGCAACGGGAAGCGTTATAATGATGAGACGCTGGCGGTTAAATATAAAGACAAGAGTATCTATGATGTTCTGGAAATGAGCATTGAGGAAGGAATTGCTTTCTTTTCCTCCATGCA
This sequence comes from uncultured Erysipelotrichaceae bacterium, assembly GCA_937874965.1. Lineage (GTDB taxonomy): Bacteria > Bacillota_I > Bacilli_A > Erysipelotrichales > Erysipelotrichaceae > CALNCD01. Next base: position 1,471 of record CALNCD010000274.1, read on the forward strand.
TCGTATTCGTGATCGTTTGCAGACCATCTCGGATGTCGGGCTGGATTATGTCAAACTGGGTCAAAGTGCAACGACGCTTTCCGGCGGTGAGGCTCAGCGGGTGAAGCTGGCCAGTGAATTACAGCGGAAGGCAACAGGAAAAACGATGTTTATCCTGGATGAGCCGACCACCGGTCTGCATACGCATGATGTCAAGAAGCTGCTTGAAGTTCTGGAGCGCATCGTGGATAATGGCGACAGCATAATCGTGATTGAGCATAATCTGGATATTATCAAGTCTGCTGATTATATTATTGATATGGGACCTGAAGGCGGTGATGGCGGCGGTACGGTTGTCAGTACCGGTACACCTGAACAGCTGGCAAAGGTCAAAGAGAGCTATACCGGTCAATACCTTGACATGGTCTTGAAGAGGTCAATATGACATTAGTAGGAAAGTGTTTAATCAAGGATTTCAATGAGTATTTCAAATACAAGCAGATTACCGGCAATGAAGAGTCATTGACACGCTGGGTGATTGTACCGGATATCAATCGTCCTGGACTTGAACTGACTGGATACTATGAGAATACAGAACCTCGTCGGATTGTGATCCTGGGGGCGAAGGAAATCAGCTTTATCAAGGGTCTGGATGAGAAGACACAGGTTGATCGGTTTGAACATATTACCGATGGATTTACCCCAGCAATCGTCATCACCCATGGCGCGGCTTGTCCGCCGGTACTTGAGAGGATCGCACAGGCCAAGAACTTCCCGATTTTTGTGACAGAACAACCGACCTATCGTGTCATGGTTGATATCATCGGTTATCTGGATGACAAGTTGTCTCCGATGGATAATATTCACGGGGTATTGATCAGTGTTTTCGGAAAGGGTGTTCTGATTACCGGCGAAAGCGGAATGGGAAAGAGCGAGCTGGCTTTGGATATGATCCGTCGTCAGCATGTCCTGATTGCTGACGATCGTGTGGATGTCAGACGGGTGCACAACACGTTGATCGGCCAGGCACCGGAGCTTTTGAAGGGCATGCTGGAAATCAGAGGGATCGGCATCATTGCGATTGTCCAGATGTTCGGAGCTTCTGCATTTCTGGAAGAAGCGACGATCGATGTCAACATTCATCTTGAAAAATGGAATGATACGAAGGAATACCAGCGGGTCGGCAATGAAAAGGTTGAGTATCTGCGGGTCTTGGGTGTTGAAGTTCCGAAGCTGACATTTCCGGTAAAGGAAGGCCGTAATCTTTCGGTTCTGGTTGAATCCGCCATTATTGATTTCTCCTTGAAGCAACGCGGAATCAACAGTGCCAAGGAATTTGAAAACCGTGTCTATGACTATATCCAGAAACAGAATAAAGCAAATAAAAATGAAGGAGAACTCGAATGACATTTTTTCCGGACTTACGGACTTTTATACAGATTGGGCCAGTCTCCATTGCGTGGTATGCCATCTGTATCCTGACAGGAATTGTGGCTGTCTACTTCTTGATCAGCAGGAATATCAGGAAAATGGGGTACAGTCAGGAACTCTTTGATTCTATTTTTATGGGTGCACTGGTAAGCGGGATTCTTGGTGCGCGTCTTTGGTATGTCGCTTTCTTTGAATTTTCCTACTATATCAGTCATCCTTTGGCTATCCTGGAAATCTGGAATGGCGGTCTGGCCATTCAAGGCGGTCTGGTCTTCGGTGCCGGGTTTGTGCTGTATTACGCCAAGAAGCACCGTTTGAATTTCTTCCGGTTTGCAGATGCGATTCTTCCTTATGTGATCTTGGCTCAGGCAGCCGGACGCTGGGGGAATTTCTTCAATCAGGAAGCATATGGGCGGGTTGTCTCCGAGAGTTTCTATCGGTTTTTCCCGGCATGGTTCAAGGAAATCATGTTCATTGATTTTGCCTATCGGGAACCGACATTTCTTTATGAGAGTGCAATGAATATTCTGGGATTCATTTTGATTATCGGTATCTTTAAGCATTTCCGGAAGAACAAGCGGGGAGATCTGGCGTATTTCTATCTGATCTGGTATGGCATTACCCGCTTCATTATTGAAGGATTCAGGTCCGACAGCCTGATGTTCATGAACTTAAGGGTTGCTCAATTGACATCCATTGTCTTTATTATTGTCGGTGTCCTGGGTATCCTTGGTCTATTCCGCCGTCTCTTCAGACGGCAGAAGCCGGTCATATTGTTTGATTTCGATGGGACATTGATGGATACTGAAGCAGCAATCACTCAAACATTTGTTGATGTTTTCAAGAAGCATGATCCAGATTATCAGCTGAGCGATGATGAGAAGCTATCCTTCATCGGTCCATCCCTTCGGGAAACCTTCGGCCGGTATTTTCCGGATAAACTGGATGAAGTCATTGAGGATTACCAGGTCATCAATAAGGAATTGCATAAGACCTTGGTTAAACCGATGCCTCATGCCGTGGAAACATTGGCGGCGCTCAAAGAAGGCGGGTATTCGATCGGTGTTGTCACAAGCAAGCGGCTGGATGCAATCCTTTGGGCCAGTGACCGCTACGACATGACTAAGTATTTTGAAGTCATTATCACTCCTGATGAAGTAACGAAGACAAAGCCTGATCCTGAAGGAATCCTGACGGCATGCAGGGTGCTTGGCAAAGGTCAGGATGAATTGATTTATGTCGGGGATGTTGAAACGGATATTGAAGCAGGAAGACGTGCTGGCGGTTATACATTCGGATATCAGAACCCGGATTCCGACCTGCGCTTCCGGTTGAGTGATGGGCATGCGAATCGCTTGATCAGTGATTTGTATGATATTGTGGAGAGCGTTAAGGAGGACCATGAATGGACGTACAATATGATGTAATCATTATCGGTGCTGGGCCGGCAGGGCTAACTGCAGGGCTTTATGCGTCACGGGCAGGCTTGAAAACGGTCATGCTTGAAGCGGAAGCACCAGGCGGAAAAATGGTAAAAACACATTTGATTTGTAATTATCCTGCCATTGACAATATCAACGGGGCGGATTTAGCCTTGCAGATGTACAGTCATACCACAAACTACGGTGCGGAGTATCTGTATGGGAATGTGGTTGATATTATCGATGAAGGGAATTATAAACGGGTGCTTTGCGAAGATGGCAATGAGTATACCAGCTATGTGGTAATCAGTGCGACAGGAACAAAGGAGAAGACCCTTGGACTTCCAGGGGAAGATGCGCTTAATGGACGGGGATTATCTTATTGTGCTGTCTGTGATGGCGCCTTCTTCAAAGATAAGATCGTTACGGTTATCGGTGGCGGTAATTCCGCGCTGGAGGAATCGACGTATCTGACCCAGTTTGCGAAGCAAGTCAATATCATTATCCGCAGGGATGTTTTCCGTGGGGATGAACATGCCCAGCAAGAAGTTTTTGAAAACCGTAAAATCAACATTATCCGTAAACATGTTCCGACTGAATTCATAATTGAA
>CALNCD010000275.1 GCA_937874965.1 uncultured Erysipelotrichaceae bacterium
CAATGAATCAGATTTACGGGGTTCATTTTTCTGCACCATACCCGGCGCGGTCAACCATCCAAGTTGCCGCTTTACCCAAAGGTGCCAAGGTGGAGATTGAGTGTATTGTGAACAAGTGCTTGCACGTTGAAGAAGCCGATGATGCCAGTTGCCCCGACCATGACTGTTCGACCTGCAAGGATGGCTGTTGCTGCGGTTAAGCGGATGCATATACATCAACGGCTGAAAAAGGATATCAAGGTATTCTTCAGTATAATTCTTTCTTCGTTGCTTTCGTCGATTGCTATTCGGTATTTTGCTCAAGCAGGTGACTTGATTCCCGGAGGATTTTCAGGACTTTCCTTGTTGATTATTCAATTGGTGAAGCGTTCATTGGGAATCGAGTTATCTTTCTCTGTTCTTTATCTCTTGTTCAATATTATTCCGACAGTCCTCGTGTTTAAGCTAGTCGGGAAGCGATTTGCTTTGTTTTCGGTCATGCAATTCACATTAACCAGTTTTTTTACGTTGATTTTGCCAAAAGCATCAGCGATTACCACGGATATCCTGCTGCTGTCCGTGTTCGGTGGAATTATCAACGGATTTGCTTCTACAATTGCATTGCGAAGTGATGCAAGTACCGGGGGAACTGACTTTATCGCCATTTATTCCTCCATGCGTTTCAATACTCCGACCTGGAATTATATTATGGGTCTTAATGCGTTGATTCTTGTGATTGCCGGAATGAATTTCGGCTGGTATTACGCGTTGTATTCTATTCTTTATCAGTTTGCGAGTATGCAGATTGTCAAGGCTTTGCATTCCCGCTACAAGTTGGTGACAATTGAAATTATTACGGTTTTTCCTGATGAGGTCTGTACGTCAATTCTCTCCACAACCCGACATGGCATCACCAAATTCAATGCAGAGGGGATGTACCAGCATCAATCCAAAGCCATGCTGATGATGGTGGTCAATGCGTTTGAGGTGGATACGATTATTCATCAGGTCAAGGCGGTCGATAGCAAAGCATTCATCAATATTATGCGCTCGGTCCGTGTTGTTGGAAATTACACGCAGAAACCTTTGGAGTAAAACGATAATAAATCTTGCTTTTATTACGAGATGTGCTAAAATGAAAACGACTTATCAAGAGTTGAGGTAGAGAGTTAGCTCGATGACCTCATACCAACCTGCAATGCAAGGTGGTACAGCTAACAGCGATAAAACTATCTGTACTGTAGTCCCTTAACGCTGTTAGGGGATTTTTTATACAGAAGGGAACATATAACTATTATGTCATACACATATTTTACATCGGAGAGCGTTACGGATGGTCATCCAGATAAAATTTGCGACCAGATTGCGGATACTATCCTAGACGCAGCTCTTGCACAGGATAAAATGTCCAAGATGGCAGTGGAAGCAACCATCAAGGATGATTTTATTCTAATCTATGGTGAAGCCAATACCACTGCACTTATTGATTATGAAGGTATTGCGAAAGCGGTTTTGAAGTCAATTGGCTATACTGAAAACTATACGGTTATGGTGCGCGTCAACCGGCAATCCCCTGAAATCTTCAATGCTGTTGAGCGTGATGATGTCAGTGCTGGCGATCAGGGAATCATGTTCGGCTATGCGTGTGACGAGACTGAAAATTACATGCCGTTGCCTATCGACCTGGCTCATCAGCTTGCAGCACGTCTGAGCGAACTCAAGCAAAGTGTCAGCTGGATCCGTCCTGATGGTAAAACTCAAGTGACGGTAGCCTATGATGAATTTAATCGACCTGCTTTCGTCAAGACGATTGTGATCTCAGCGCAGCATGATGAATCGGTTTCCATGGAAGTACTGCGTGAGACGATCATCCGTGAAGTAATCGAGAAGGTTGTTGATCCAAGTTTGCTGACACCGCAAAGTGAGTTTATTATTAATCCGAGCGGTAAGTTTACTATTGGCGGTTCATTCGGTGACAGCGGTACAACGGGACGGAAAATCGTCGTAGATACCTATGGAGGAATGGGACGAATCGGAGGTGGCTGCTTCAGCTCGAAAGATCCATCCAAAGTTGATCGATCTGCAGCCTACTATGCACGCTATGTCGCTAAAAATGTCGTCGCGAATCAGCTGGCTCGACGGTGTGAGCTTCAATTAAGTTATGCTATCGGATTAAGTCACCCGCTTTCGATTCATATCGATACATTCGGAACAGGAGTAATCAGCGATGAAGAAATTCTCGAACGGATTAAGCGAAACTTCAATTTCTCAGTTTCCAATATCATTGATGAACTTGACCTGCTCCAACCGATTTACCACTTTACAAGTAACTTCGGTCATTTCGGGCGAGAACAATTCTCGTGGGAGCAATTCAAACCTATGCAATAAAAGGTAGGTGCTAGAATTTAAGGAACTGAGTTTTTCTCAGGATGTTTTAGAAATCTGTATCCCTATCAAGAGATCAAGAATTCTTAAGACTTCCTTTTTTGTTAGCTTCATATTTTTCAAGAGGTGGAGGGTATGCGTGTCTTCAATCAATCTTGCTGGATAGAGTCCTCCGCATTTCCAACAGTGTGGCTGTCTCAATCCTTAATATGAACTATGTATGTATCGAGTCAGTGCCTCATGATTTTGACTGATATCCGAATCAGCCGGAACGTACTCAGTATGAAATTTGATTTTTCAGATTTACTGAAAAAATTTCAAGAAATTATTAAACCATGGAAATAACAGAATAAAGCAACAGATTTCCTGCGGAGGCTGGAAGAACATCGGTCAAAAAAACTGTAACGCTCAGAGTAGCTAATCCTGGATTAGATTTTCTCATTCGTTACAGCTATTTTTTTATGGCAATTGCCGCATTCTTTTCTCAGCAACTGAATTCAGCATGAATTGACTTCCAATGGTCAATAGGATGACAATGACAATGATTAAAGTAGATATCAAGGCAGTATTTGAAACAAGCAGCAGAACCGGTACGAACGCAACTCCTAAGACAATACTCGGCAGTATGGTAAATA
>CALNCD010000276.1 GCA_937874965.1 uncultured Erysipelotrichaceae bacterium
TGAAAATCTGGACTGGATTCCTTATGATGCAACTCGGCTAAGTGAGTTGATTAACCTCCGGGGTTTTTCACCTGATGATAATCTGCCTGTATTGATGCAACGGAAAATCTATACGTACAATTGCCTCAGTGCTGTTGTCGCTTATCTGGGTTATATTCTGGGATATGATGATTATGCTGAAGCGGCAAACGATCAAGTTGTCGTCAGCTTTATGGAGAAGATTAGAAGCGTGATTGACCGTGCTGTTTCAACTGAGTTCAGCGTTCCTCTGGATGAGCAGCATTCTTTTTCAAAACATGCGGTTGAGAAATTCAGGAATAAAGAGATCAAGGATACTATCGACAGAAATACCCGTGATTCGAAACGGAAGCTGTCTGAAAATGAGCGGCTTATTGCGCCTTTGAAACTTATCAGCAAACATGGACTGGCGTCGCAGGAATTGCTGTCAGTATGTGCCTGTGCCTGTTTCTATGGAATGCGCCAGGATGGCCTGGATTGGCATGAAGTCACAGATCTGCTGCATTCCCTCCCGGAGGATTGGCAATCCGGAATCATCGAAGAAGTCAGGAGATTGAATCATGGCGAAAATATACTTGGATAGTGCTGATCCTGCAATCACTGGACTGATCCGCGATTATCGCCTAGCTGGAGCAACATCCAATCCAACTATCCTGCTGCGTGACGCTTGTATTCAGTCATCATTTATCGAAAGGGTTCCGGATGAAGCCATGTATTTTGTTCAGACCATCGGTGAAAAAGCATCGGAAATGATTGATGAAGGAAGAAGGATCTACACGGCACGGGCAGGGTGCGCTGTGAAAATACCGGCAACCAAAGAAGGACTGAAGGCAATGGCAGTACTGGTGCATGAGGGTATTCCTGTTCTTGCAACAGCGATCTATTCCTTTTCCCAAGCTGTACTGGCGCTGAACATGGGTGTTCACTATATCGCACCCTATCTCAATCGGATGCTGAATCGTGATTATCAGGGCTATGAAATCATTCAGCGGATTCAGCACTACAAACAAGACCAGAGAATTGATTGCGAAGTGGTCGCTGCAAGCTTTAAGTCACTTGATCAGATTCTGCAGGTGATACAAGGAGGCGTTGATGCGGTAACTGTCCCCTTGCCTCTCTTTTACGAGTGGATTGAAAATGAAGATGCAGACAAGGCCGTGAAGGATTTCAAGCACGATTATTCCTTGCTGCTTGCTGATAAGCACATGTGATTTCCAGAAGTTCAAGACCCATGAAGCCATGCTGTACGCATCGGCTTATGGGTTTTTAAGCGTTATGCGCAAGGTTGAGTTTACTTCTGACGTAGATTCCACACCGTTTATGGGCGGGATAAGAAGCAATCGCGGTGGTAAACGCGGCACGTGAATCCGATGCCCCGTCAATGCAAGAACTCTGAATTTTCTGTTTCCTGAAACAGAAAACCGAAGGATAACATCGGCTTAACATGACCTGTCTGACGATGTGTTTTTGAGAACTGGACGTTTGAAAAAGAAGAATGACCATGCCATAATAAACGTATGAATTGATAATGTTAGGATTGTGCAGTTGCGACTATTGAAATTCAGTTGTTGAATCGGCTATCGTCATTGGTTTGATGATACGAGAGGAGAAGCAGTACAGTGGGTCATCTTGGATTTTCGTACATCGGGTTAGTTTTTCTGCTCATGCTGTTTATTCCGAATCTTATCTGGGCTAAACATCAGCCGGAAGGCTACACGGCCGTGCATGAGAACCGGATTCTGGTGCTTTGTGAGCGTATCGGACAAGTTCTAACGACAACTTGCGTCCTGATTTTTGATGATTTCAATCTGAAACCGTGGCACTCATGGTCTTTATGGCTGGTGCTGGCAATCGGATTGATGATTCTCTATGAAATGTGGTGGATACACTACTTCAAGAGTCCTAAGACGCTTAAGGATTTCTATGGCCGTTTCTTTGGAATTCCGTTTCCGGGTGCAACTTTGCCTGTTGCCGCATTTTTTCTGCTTGGAATTTACGGCCGGGTGATCTGGCTCATGCTGGCCACGCTTCTGCTGGGAATCGGTCATATCACAATCCATTGGAATCATGCCCGTTCAATACATGAAGAACGCTAGGCTAAACGCATCAGCGATGTTTTAGGAAACAGGGTATCGAACGGGAAGCGCAGATAACAGTGACCAGAAATTATCATGGCATCCATCAAGACCGATCACGCACCGTTAAGAGGTGAATGGTCTTTTTTGCGCGTTTCACAGGGTGGCGTTCCAGGGACTGAATGGTATCACTGTCTATTAACACTTCTTAACGGATGAAATACCATTTATTAACATTGACGTGGTTTAATTATCTCGGTAAATGAAATAAAGGGGGTACAGAATTCGTGCTGCAAACCAAGAAAACCCATCCGCTTCGTTATGCTATCGGTATGTTGGGAACATCAATTCCGATAAATATGTTTAAAACATATGCTGCTGCCTTTTATATCGATCAGCTCAAGCTAATTACCACAACGCATTATTCATTGATCTTATTGATCTATACGATTATTGATGCGGTCGACAATCCGCTTTACGGGTTCTTCTCGGATCGGACCAGAACCAAGTGGGGACGGCGCAGACCGTGGCTGCTGATTGGAGCACCGTTATTGGTTCTTTGTTTTATCTTGTTCTTCAATCCGCCGGAAGGACTTGGAGAAGGATCGGCTTTTGCTTATGTCACGTTGTTCTATGTATTGACCGGAACACTTGATTCTCTGATCAGCACCAATTACGGTGCATTGTTTCCTGAACTTTTCAATGATGAGAAAAGCCGTGGCAATGCAAATGCTTTAAGGCAGGTCTTTCAATATGTCGCAATGGTTATCAGTATCGCATTGACACCGATGGTGGCTAAAGCCATCGGTTATCGTATGACAGCCATTATCTACGGGCTGGTGGCTCTTGGCGTGATTGTCTTCATGACATTAGGGACCCATGAGGATATCGAGGCGCAATCACTTGAAAAGCCGGACCTGTGGCGAACTTTAAAGGAAATTGTGAAAAACAAGCATTTCTGGATATACGGGATAACCAATGCCATGTTCTTTGCTGGTCTGGGTCTGGTTCAGCAGGGGATGTCCTTCTATGTGAAGTATGCCTTGAATATTGATGCTTCCAATGCGACGATTCTGCTGGGAACATTCCTTCTTGCTACACTCGCAACAATTCCGGTGTGGGTTATGATTCTGCGGAAGGTCCATGTCTTGAAGTCGTGGCGAATTGCCTTGATAGTCATCACAGCGGCTTTGGTTCCGCTTTATTTTACCGGAACATTGATCAGTGCTCTGGTTGTTGTGGTTTTCTTCGGCTTTGGTCTTGCAGGTGTTTCGGTGACGATGGATATCATTGCTGCCCGGATTCTGGATAATGACCGGATTGAACATCAGGTGAAGCGTGAGGGCAGTTTCTCCAGTCTTCTAGGCATTATGAATAAGTCCGGGGGATTGTTCACGTCATTGGGATTTCTGTTGATGAATCTCTTGTATGGCTACGTGGATGGAAATCAGGTCGGTCCTAATCCGGATGGCGCTGCCCGGTTTATGACAGTGTTGTTTCCATTGGTACTGTTTGTTATCTGTGTCCTTTTCTCCAGGCTCTTGTCCTTCAAGGAAAACAATCGTACGGATGCAGAAGAAGGGAGAAATTGATATGGCAGTCTATGAATTCCATTTTCATTCGGGAGAATTGAAAATGAATACGGATGCGGTTGTCATCGGTCCGGACGCGCCGATGAGGCAGCAATCCTTGGCTGACTGGAAGGTCCTGTATCTTCTTCATGGCTTGTCGGATGACTGCGGGGCCTGGCTGCGTCATACCCGTATTGAAGATTATGCATTAAAACATCATATCATGGTCATTATGCCCAGCGGGGGGCGCAGCATGTACTGTGATCATGTCAATGGTCAGAATTATCTGGGCTATCTAGCCAATGAGCTTCCAGCGTATCTCAGGGGAGTTCTGAATCATCCTCTCAAGCCAGAACAAAGCTATATTGCGGGAAACTCAATGGGGGGATTAGGGGCTGCAAAAATTGCCTTGACTTATCCGGAGCGTTATCGTGGGTTTGCAAGTTTTTCCGGGTTGCTGGCTTTTGGTCCCTTTATGCAAGGCAAGGAAATCAGCCGGGGAATGATGCAGGAATTTGCATTTATGCAGGACATTATCGATCACCCGACAACGACAAGTCTGGATCCGATCAATCTGCTGAATGAGAGGCAGATTCATCCTGATTTCTATCTAGCCTGCGGTCTGGAGGATGATCTTCTCGGCTGTACGGAGGCGTTTTACCATAAAGCCCGTCAGCTGGGCATGAAGGGCGAGTGTGTTCTCGAAGCAGGGAAGCATGACTGGGATTTCTGGGAGAGAACAATTGCCAGATACACTGAGGTTATCCATGAAGGAAAATAAGTTCGTTCTTCATCACCACATTGCTAAAGAAAAAGAAGGCCTTTATTATACGATTCCGTTTGAGGTCGGGACAGATATTGAGAAAATAGCAATACACTATGCGTATCCGCGCTCAGGACCCGGAAAGCGGGCGAATGTGGTTGATCTGGGCATTGAAAACAGTGAAGGGCAGTTTCTGGGATGGTCAGGAAGTGCACACCCCAGGATTGAGGTAGGACGCTATGATTCCTCGCCAGGCTACCTGAGCGGGCCGATTGAATCGGGGAAGTGGTCCATTATTGTGGGTGCTTACAAAATACCGGATGAAGGTCTTGATGTCGTTTATACGATTACGCAAAGGATTCAGGAAGCGCGCTGGCTGGTCGGTGATCTTCATATGCATTCTACGGCTTCGGATGGCCAGCATACCCTCTTTGAACTTATCGGCAAGGCTCAAAAAGAAGGATTGGACTTTATCGCAGTCAGTGATCACAACAATTACGCCAATAATCTGATGCTGCCCGCCATTTCCGGATTAACCTTGATACCGGCAGTTGAATGGACGCATTATCGAGGCCATATGAATTTTTATGGTCTGGTTCAGCCATTTGCGAACAGTTTCATTGCGAATACTTCTGAAGAGAAGAATGCTGTTCTTGCCTATGTCAGGCACCATCATGGCCTGGTTTCCGTCAATCATCCGAAGTGCGGGATGTGTCCGTATTTATGGGATGACGAGGACTTTGATCTGATGGAAATATGGAATGGACCCATGACCGCACGGAATCGGCGTGCCATCACCTGGTGGACAAAGCTGCTGAGTGAAGGGAAAGTGGTTCCTGCAGTAGGTGGCAGTGATTATCATCGCGATCAGCGGCCTGTTCGCTTTGCGCATCCTGTGAATATCGTTTATGCCAAATCACCCTCGGTTCCTGATATTCTTGATGCAATCGCATCTGGGCATCTCTATATCAGCAGTTCAGTTCATGGGGTAAGAATGACACTTGATTGCCAAGGCAGCACATTCGGGGATACTCTTGTCTGCCCATCGAAGCAAAGAATTGAGCTGACGCTTGCCTTGACCCGGTTGAAACCTTACCACCGGCTAATTGCGGTAAGTGAACAGGGCGAAGAAGAGATACCTCTCGAACGTCAAGGTGATCATGCCCTTGTTCATCTATCCAGGCCTTATCAAACCTTTGTCTACTTCAAAGTCGTTGCTTCACTGTTTTCAAAAACCATGATTGCGGCAGTTTCCAATCCGCTTTACTTTTCAGAAGGCAATGATTGAGAAATGCCACGATTTGCATCTGAGCACTGATTTGTCATTCTTGTCGGTTACCGGGTAGCATCATTTTCCTTCTACTATTCATCGTTGTTCATCCGCGTACAATTGACGACCTCCAGAAGACAGAACAGAAAGAATGACCTTTAGCGTTTTAAAAGAGAGCTGTGGCGATTGCGCAGCTTTTTTAAATTGCTGATGTGGTTCAGTGATCGTTTGGATTTTTGCGCCAGCATCAGAATAATGCAATCAAGAAGGGTAATCAGGGAGGCAACTGAATGGTATTCATTGCGTTGTCCTCGATAGCAGGTGAGGATTTCGTCATATGTCGGAGGGATTTCCAGAGGCAGCAAGTCCGTGATCAAAAGCAATTTATAGTCAGTTGTTGCTTTCTCCTCAAGAAGTATGCGTATTTCGTTTAAGACGTGACTTAAACAGAAGACAATAATCAAATCCTGTTTTGTGACATTGTTTAAACTTTCATAAATAGTTGTCCCTTGGTCCATGACAATTAAGTGATATCCATAACGCCGAAGCCGGAAAGATAATATTTGCGCACATCCCGAAGAGACATCCGGTGCGTAGATGTAGATATGCCTTGCTTCAATGATCATGTCGACCGCCGTGGAAAGAATTTGAGGATTGATTGCTTGTTTAGTGGTCATAATGGATTGAATATTATCATGGAAGATTTCACTGTAAATATCTTCTTTCGTAGTGCTTTGCGACAAAGTTGTCTTTATTTTTGAATCAGGAGTTCTGAGGTTATCTGCTAGCATTTGCTTTCGATATCCTTTGATGGTTAAAAAATCATTTTTCTTCCAGAAGCGGGTCATTGATGAGTTGCTGATGGAAAGTTCGTTCGCGATTTCTTCAGAGGTCATCAAGAGAACCCGTTCTTCATTGTGTACCAGAAAATGCATGATGGTATAGTCCGTGGAGGTAAATTGTTCGGTTTTAAAGCGTTCAAGGTTCATCTGAATGTTCTCCTTCAGCATCAGTATAACGTAGAGCGGTGCTTTGAAAATTAATTTTCAGATATGATAGCGTGAATTTTAATTAACATTATATTAACAGAGCCATGACTTCGTATTAACAATACCTTGCTATTGTTGGCTTACAGAAAGGAGTATTCATGAAGAACATTTTCTTTGCAACATCGTTGATGTGGACTGCAACACCTGAGGAAATTGCTGTTTATGCCAGGAACAACGAGTATGAAGGTTTAGAAATCTGGGTCCAGCAATTTTCGAATCATGAGTTATCGGAGTGGCCGAATTGCTTGGCAGCTTATGGATTGAAAGCTGTAGTTCATGCACCCAGCTGGGATTTGAATTTTGCTTCAGATAATGTATCAATCCGCAAGGCTTCTATGAGTGAACTCAAGCGGGCAGTTGACTTTGCATCTTCGGCAGATTTAAGGGATATCACTGTTCATCCGCCTCGGTATACATTGGTGGATCATCGATCGCAATCCGTGGCTCGTATGATGAATGGCTTTAAGTCATTGGTCAGTTATGGGCGAAGGAAGGGCGTTCATATTTCTCTTGAAGTTATGGAGAATATCCCGAAAGAACTCGTATGTACTCTCGAAGCACTTCAAGAAGTGTTAAGCGAAGTCAATGATATTTGGGTTACCCTTGATATCGCTCATTGTGAGAATACTGGAGCAGTGAACGATTATCTTAATCAGGTTGATCAAATCTCGAAAATTCATATCAGCAATAAAATAGGGACAAAACGTCATACCCCTCTGGATGAGGGTGACTATGACTTCACTCAATTATTGCCAATCTTGAAGAACCTTGATAAACCTTTGGTTGTTGAAGGTTATCAGTATCTTCCGCCGTATACGGTTCTTCAACGGAATACCGAATTTCTGAAAAGGAGAAATAAATGAAAATGCGTCAGAAAATGGTTGTGTTGCTAACGATTGCTTTGGTGTTGGTTCTCGCAGCTTGTTCAACGAATAAATCCACTGCCGATAATCCTTCAGCTAAAAAGGGAAGCATAACGCTGTATACTTCTCAGCCAGAAGAAGATATTCAGAAAATGATTACTGCTTTCAATAAGACCTATCCAGAGATAACGGTTAACTATTTCAGAAGCGGTACTGAAGAAATCATCAGCAAAGTGATGGCTGAAAAAGAAACCGGGACCATTCTGGCAGATGTGTTGTTGGTTTCCGATGATGCAACTTTTGAATCTCTGAAAAGCGCTGATTTATTGATGAGTTATAAGTCATCGGAACTGAACGGAATTGATGAGAGTTTCTATGATGCGGGGAATACGTATACTGGAACCAAACTGATCACGACGGGAATTATTCAGAATACCGACATCATTAAAGAGGATATTGTTTCCTATAAGCAATTACTGGATAGCCGTTATGATAATGAACTGAATATGCCGAGTCCTTTGTATTCAGGTGCTGCGGCGTACAATCTAGGGATCTTAACGCGGACGTCCGGGATTGGCTGGGATTTTTATGAGGGGCTGAAGAAGAATCATGTTGTTGTAGGGAAAGGAAATGGCGGCGTCTCTCAAGCGGTTGTTGGTGGGCAGCAGGGTTTAGGGATTGTGGTTGATTACCTCGCGATAAGAGCTGCAAATTCCGGATCTCCTGTTAAATTCATTTATCCGAGTGAAGGATCCTTGGTTGTTACAGAGCCTATTGGAATATTAAAATCATCGAAAAATGCTGATCAGGCAAAATCTTTTGTTGATTATATCCTCTCGGATGAGGGCCAGAAAGAAACAGCAAAGATTGGCTATACGCCGATTAAAGAAGGAATAGATGCACCAGAAGGATTTAAGAGTGTTAAAGATATCAAAGTCCTCAGTACTGATCTTAAGAGCCTGGTTGAAGGACGGGAAGCCGATAAGACAAAATTCAGTGACTTATTTAATTAAATCAAAGAGGGTTCTTCCTCTCTGGCGGAGGGACTATGATCCATTTGAAATCCGGTAGTCGTAGGGTGCTGGTGGTGCTGGTTGTCTGTATTGTGTTTATTCTTCCATTAATGACCTTAGCCATCAGAAGTTTTCAAAGTAATGCAGGTTTCTCTTATGAGAACTATGCATTGCTTTTAAGTCAATCCCGTACTCACCAGGCAATCGTGAATACCTTATTGGTTGCACTTATTTCGAGTCTTATCGCAACAGCAGGGGGTGTGCTCGTAGCTGTGCTTGTCGCTTACACCAACATACCTGGCAAGCGATGGATTGAACTCTGTGTTCTTTCACCAATGGTTGTTCCTTCGTATGTGATTGCTCTTGCATATACCACTCTGTTTGCGAATCGTGGGCTGATTAATCAGGCATTGGTTCACTGGGGTCTTCAACGCATCAATGTCTACTCATTTCAAAGCATTATCCTGGTGATTGCCCTTTGTAATATTCCAATCGTCTATATGCAATGCATTGATGCGTTACGAAAAGTGCCGCTTGAAGCTGAATGGGCATCATTGAGTAGTGGCCATGGGCGTCTAAAGACACTAGTAAGCATTAACCTTGCGCAGATATGGCCAACGATTCAAGGGGCTTTGCTTTTATCTTTCCTTGCGGCATTGGATAATTTCTCTGTTCCCGCTCTTTTGGGAATCACTTCAAATATCCCTATGTTAAGTACTTATATTTATGAGAAAGCAATTGGTTTTGGACCTAGTGCATTTCAGCAGGCAGCAGCGCTGGCTATGATCTTGTCTTCATTAGTGATGGTTGTATTGTTCTTGCAATTTCTAGTCAGCCGAAAGAAATTCTATACGAAGAGTGTTCTTGCAGTTTCAGAAGTCAGGATGAAGTTTTCAAAGCGCGGGAAGTGGATGATGCTCTTTGTCTTGGTGCCAGTGTTTTTCGGAATTTATCTTTTACCGATTCTGACCATGGTGATGGCTTCGTTTTCGAGGACTTTCGGAATGGTAGCTTCCCTATCTGAATTCAGCTTGAAGAATTACGAGTTTGTCCTGACCAGCATCACAACCCGTTCTGCATTTTTCAATAGTTTATGGTTTGCGCTGATTTCTGTGGCAGTATGCCTTGTATTCGCCTCAATGTTTGCGTATTGGAGAGTTCGGCGTCCTCAGGATAAAGAACTTGGAGTCGTGGAAAAGTTTATAGCAGTGCCGTATGCACTTCCGGGGATCGTCCTGGCTTTAGCCATGATTTTCTTCTGGTCAATTGTGCCAGGTGTCTATGGCAGTACTTTGATTCTTCTGATTGCCTATGTGACTCGTTATATGATCTTACAGATCAAAGGAAGCACGTCGGCATTTCGGGGACTGCATCCTGAACTGGAAGAAGCTGGAATAAGTGCGGGGCGCAACCGCTTCAGTCAATGGATACGAATTATCATTCCGCTGACACTCAAGCCGATAATGGCTAGTTCGGCTATCATTTTCATTTCTGTGTTTACAGAAGTGACATTGTCTTCATTGCTCGCTGCTGCCAATTCAAAAACGGTCGGATTAAGCATCTTTTCTTTACAGCAAGCAGGCAATTACAACCAATCGTATGCATTTTCCGCACTTATTATTCTCTTTATCCTTTTCATCTACAGTGTATTCTTAATCATTCGTAAAATTAGCGTTCACAGGAGGAAACAACATGACATTAATCCTTAAAGATATTTCGAAACGGTATGGTTTGACGGAGGCTTTGACTAAGGTCAATGCCACGATTGAGGATGGGGAATTCATCTCTATTCTTGGACCATCAGGTTGCGGGAAGACAACATTGTTACGGATTATGGCTGGTTTCTTAAATCCCAGCGAAGGTGAGCTCTATGAGAATGACCGGCTTATTTCAAGTGCAAGCATTCAGAAGCCGGTGATGAGAAAAAATTTTGGAATGGTCTTTCAATCACTGGCTTTATGGCCGCATATGAGCGTGACTCAGCATCTGGACTATGTCTTGAAAGCAAAGCATCTTCATCTTACTTCAGCACAACGACAATTCCGAATTGAGGAAACATTGGAGAAGTGTGATCTTTTGTCATTAAAAAATCGTCTTCCAGGCGAATTATCGGGTGGTCAGCAGCAACGGGTTGCTTTAGCCCGCGCAATGGTGGGAAATCCTGGGATACTATTGATGGATGAACCGCTTTCGGCCTTGGATGCACATTTAAGGATATCAATGCGTAAGGAAATAATGAGGATTCATCAGTTGACCGAGGCCACAATAATTTACATCACCCATGACCAGCAGGAGGCGTTAGCCATGTCGAATCGGATCATGGTTATGAACCAAGGAAAAGTTCAGCAATTCGCGTCAGCTGAAGCGGTTTATACACAGCCGCTTAATCCTTTCGTAGCTGCTTTTGTTGGTAAATACAATTTATTTTCCGGGCAATGGCATGGCGATGGCTTTCAGGTGGCTCAAAGTGATTTCTGTTTTCAGGTCAGTTGTCCCAATGATGTATTCAGAACCCTGGGCCTTTGCCCATTGCGCCCAGATCAACTCGATTTCGGATCACAGGGAGTTGCGGGAGAAATTGTCTTTCGTGAATTTATGGGTCAGTATCAGTTGTATGAGGTGAAATGTGATCAGGGCAACTTCAGGGTGGAGATTGAGATAACGCGTGTTTTTCTTGCCGGGGAAAAAGTTTTTCTTTCTTTAAGGTCAAATCTGTGAAAAAAAACTTGATTATTATCCGGCATGGTCGAACGGATTGGAATGTACAACGTAAAATACAGGGGAGAAATGATTCTCCGCTTAATCAATTAGGCCTTAAAGATGCCTCATGGTGCCGCGATCAATTATGCAATGACAATCTGGATGAAATCATAACAAGTCCGCTGATTCGAACGATGCAGACGGCACGGATCATTAATGAATCACACCATGCAGCAATGAGTTCAGATGAGCGGATCATCGAGCGTGACTATGGGGAACTTTCAGGACTCAATGTTGAAGAAAACCGCGAACTGATTGAGAAGCAATACGGCCGTGGTTTTGAAAAAAACGAAGCGATTGAAAAGCGAATAAATGAATTTATCACACAACGAATATTTCCGTCAACCAGTCAGAATATTCTGATTGTCTCTCATAACATAGCGATTCGATTTATTTTAAAATATTTTTTGCTTTCGAATGAAAACAGGTATATCCATCATCGTGAAATCAATCGTCTGATCCTTGATGAACAGCGCTTGATTAATTGTGAGAAAATATGGATGGACAAGGACGAGGTGCTCTAAAGACACTCGCCCTTTTTAAATCATGGGTCAGGTTCTTTCCAGGGTTCATGCCCTTTCTTTTATATTCACGGATTCTAGGAAACATAACTGGTGGGTATTGAGAAAACAAGATGCTAATTATGTTTTTCAGTGCTTGTTATTGCTTTAGATAATATGAGTTGTAACCCCCTTTAAAAGTATCTATACTAGAAATTGTTAGAAGAAACTAACAATTTCTAGGACAATGTCAGTTTCCGGGTTGACAAGACAAAATGGATGATCTACAATTGCAGTTGCAAATCATTTGCATTTGAATATCTCTGGTGATGTGACTTGTGGGAAAGAAATAGAGAAAGGGAAACAATGAAAAACGAGTCTGTTTTAATTGTCTATTTAAAGCGTAAAAAGGGTCTTCTGAGTGCCTCAGGTCTCTTGTCGATTGCTTCTACGCTGGTTCAGTTTATACCGTATTACTGCATTTACCGGATCATTGAATTGTTGATGGTGAATCAATATTCGGCTGCATCTTTGATGCAGTGGAGTCTCTTGGCCATCGGTAGTCTTATTGGTGGAATGGTGCTTCTTTATGTCTCTTCGATGTGCTCACATGTTGCTGCTTTTGATATCCTCTATGAAATCAGGATGGATATTCTTGCTCACCTCTCCAAGGTTCCGATGGGGTATTTCACCGAGCATGCCAGTGGTCAGATGATCAAGACGATTGATCAGGCCGTAGAGAAGATGGAGTCCTTTATTGCTCATCAGATTCCGGATATAGTTTCGGCTGTTCTGTTTCCGGTCGTCTATGTTGTCTTGATGATCAGCATTGATTGGCGTTTGGGGCTGGTGTCCTTGATACCATTGATTATCGGTCTTCTGCTCTACGCTGTTCTGATGGGAACGACCATGAAAAACAACACAGTCAAGCAATACCATGATGCATTGGAAGATATGAACAGCAATGGTGTTGAGTATGTGCGGGCAATGCCGGCCGTGAAAGTCTTTGGCCTCTCTGTGGATAACTTCAAGCGATTCCATGAGTCCATTGAGAATTACAGGTCATTGGTCGTGGAGTGGACCAAGAGTTTCCGTACCGGGTATGTCTTGTTCACGACACTGATTACTTCCTGTGTTCTGGTGGTCATGCCTTTTGGAGCCTACCTGCTTAGTCAGGATCCGCAGAACAAGAGTCTTGCCTTGACCGTCATGATGTTTGTGATTCTCTCATCAGGAACGAGTGCTCCGTTCATGAAACTGATGTATGCGGCATCAACTTTCAGCAATGTGAATGAAGGTGTCAAACGGGTTGATGAGATGTTCGCAGTCACTGAGGTTGTTGAAAAGGACTCGGGTGCATCATTCCAGGATAACGGAATCCAGTTTGATCAGGTCAGCTTCGCCTATACGCCTGGTGTACCGGTCTTGCAGGATGTGAGCTTTGCATTGAAACCGAATACGATGAATGCGCTGGTCGGCCCTTCAGGAGGCGGTAAGAGTACGATTGCTCAACTGTTGCTGCGTTTCTACGATGTGGGTTCTGGATCCATCAAAATCGGCCAGACGGATATTCGTGAGGTTTCTGTGGATACCTTGATGAAGCAGGTTTCCTTTGTCTTCCAGGACGTGACCTTGTTCAATGATACGCTGGAAGAGAATATCAGAATGGGAAATACTGCGGCCACCCAAGCGGAAATTATCGCCGTTGCGAAACAGGCGCGCTGTCATGACTTTATCCAGCAATTGCCTCAGGGTTATGAAACAAAGATCGGTGAACATGGGGTCTATCTTTCCAAAGGGGAAGCTCAACGGGTTTCCATTGCCCGTGCTTTATTGAAGAATGCACCGATTCTGGTTTTGGATGAAGCAACGGCGTATGCCGATTCAGAAAATGAAGTCTTTATCCAACAAGCCATCAATGAATTGGTGAGTGGAAAGACGGTTCTTATTATTGCGCACCGGTTATGGACCATCCAGCATGTCGATCAGATTCTGGTCTGCAACCAGGGCAGGATTGAACAGAGCGGGACCCATGATGAGCTCTTAGCAACCAGTGAACTGTATGCCAGATTGTGGCATATCAACAGTGAAACCAAAGACTGGGGGGTCAATGCAAATGCGTAAGTTCCTTTACAATATCACTTCAGGGCATCCGAAGATGATTGTGCCCTCTGTTTTCTGGTCAACCTTTGAATCAGTAGGTCGTTTGATTCCTGCAATCATTGCTTTCTATGGCATTCAGGAACTGTTTGATGCCTATCGCAGCAGCCGTGTCTTGGATATGCAGCTTTTTATCCGGCTTGGGTTTGCCAGTCTCGTCTGGTTTGCTATCCAGGTGTTCATTTCGACAATAACCTATGATAAAGAATACTTGGCGGCCTATAATGTCTCCGCCAAAGGCAGAACTGATCTTGCCAACCATCTTCGCAGGCTTTCACTGGGCTTTCTGGATACCCGAGATCCGGGTGACTTAACGACGATGATGCTGGGGGATTACACCTTGGTGGAAACAGCCGTATCCCATCTGGTGCCGCAGGCGCTCTCGGCAGGGCTATTGCTGCTGCTTGCGTTTATCTCCTTGGCCATGATCAATTGGAAGATGACATTGAGTCTCTACGCATTGTTGCCTGTTGCTTTATTGATTGTCAAGGGATCAAATACGCTGATGAAGTCATTGGGCGGTGCACATATCAAGGCAAAAGTGGACAGTGCGTCCCGTCTTCAGGAGTACTTACAAGGCATTAAGGAAATCAAGGCCTATTCCCTGGGCGGTGATAAGTTTGCACGGATAGAGGAAGCATTCAACCGTTTAAGGAAAGAGTCGATACGGCTTGAAGGAGTTTTGGGTCCAGTGGTGATGAGTGCTATCTCCATTCTTCGTCTAGGATTGCCTCTTCTGGTGTTTGTCGGCAGTCAGCTGCTGATGAATAACAGTATTGATGAAGCGGTTCTTCTGGTC
>CALNCD010000277.1 GCA_937874965.1 uncultured Erysipelotrichaceae bacterium
ACTCATCCCCGTGTAAATCGAAGCTTCCCGGGCAGCCACCGGCATATTCGAGGTATTGGCAATCAGGACCGTCTTATGCATCAGCGGCGCATGCGTACGTGGATCTGTCAATTGCGGGAATTCATTGATGACATCCGTCATCTCATTGCCGCGCTCACCGCACCCGATGTACACGACAACATCCGCATCGGCATATTTTGCCAATTGATGCTGGACCACTGTTTTCCCGGAACCGAAAGGTCCTGGAATGCAGGCCGTTCCTCCTTTGGCTAAGGGAAAGAACGTATCAATGATGCGCTGTCCGCTGATCAACGGTTCATAGGGAAGATGTTTCTGCTTTAATGGACGTCCTTCACGGACCGGCCATTTCTGCATCATCGTGAGTTCAATCCCCTGATCCAGCACGCAGATCGTTTCATCAACACGAAACTCTCCGGGAGCAATGGCAGTAATGACCCCGCTGATTCCAAAGGGAACCAGGATATAGTGCTTGAATGTGCCATGCTCCATCACATAGCCCAGACGATCATTGCTCTGGAGTGAATTACCGACGGCTTTCAACGGCGTGAAAGCCCACTTCGTCTTTCGATCAAGCGTCAGAATATGCTTGCCCCGTTCCAAATAATCACCGCTCTGTGCGGCATACAACGCCAGATCACGCCCGATGCCATCCAGCATCTTGGACAGCAATCCAG
This sequence comes from uncultured Erysipelotrichaceae bacterium, assembly GCA_937874965.1. Classification (GTDB taxonomy): domain Bacteria; phylum Bacillota_I; class Bacilli_A; order Erysipelotrichales; family Erysipelotrichaceae; genus CALNCD01. Next base: position 696 of record CALNCD010000277.1, read on the forward strand.
GACCCAGCTCAATACTCAACGGTTCATGAAGGGGGACTACCGGCTCATAAAGCCCGATGCCTGACGTTTCTTCATAGACCTGGATGGAAACCTCTTCACCCCTCACTTCAATAATTTCTCCCAGAAGCTGCTGATGTGACACATAGACTGTATCATAGAGCTTAACCCCTTCGAGATTCCTTGCCACCACTAAAGGGCCAGAAACTTTGATGATTTCACCGTATGTCATCCTGTCCTCCTTCTGTTTCGACCGATAATTTCCTCTGCCATCTTTTCCAGGCGCTCTGCTTTTACCGACGGTTCAGCGATAAGTGCACTCAGAACGATGATGGTTAAGTCAAGCGTGTCATTGTAACGATCAATAATTATCCGATGTTTCAAATACAACCCGTCACTCACGGCCACGATGGCAAAACCATCCGCAATGGCCCGTTTCAGAACCCGATTGAAATCCATTGACCGATCAATCACAATCGGTTCAAATCCTAATGCAGTCATTAAACCCTGGTTCTCTTGATCACTGATATATCCTAATCTACGCATCAAAGCACCTCACTAAACGCATTTGCAGCTCCGGATCAATCCACTGATGCTTGGCTTTGAGACAAAGCCGGATAGAAAACCACTCATTCAGGATCCTGAATGTCCGGCTTAGTAAACCAGCCTGTCCCAGCATCGTATCCCGTTCAATCTGCAACGCTTGGTCAAGACATCGTTCAAAGGTTTCATTCACCCAGATCCGCTTGCCGCTGTGCTGCCACTGACTCAGACTGTCTTGAAAGAGCTGAGGATAAGCATGGTCAATCACGGCTGACACCTCGGCTGCAGAAGACCTGTTGATCCGGCTGAGCTCGTCCCAGGTCAAACGTCCGATACCTCTTCCGACCAACGCAGCATTGACATCTTTCCCGCGCAGAAGACGCATAACAATAATCTGATCACAGGCCAGTGTAAAGAAAGAACGGATTGAGTGCGGATAGGACAACGCATGATCATGATAAGCACTTAAAGCCTCCCCATCACTCACGTCATCCAGACCAAGATGCTTTGCCAAGACAGCATCACGATAAGCAAGCGGTCTGAGAATGCTGCCCAGCTGCTGGGATTGGAACGCCTCGACCAATCCTTCGATTTGCCTGGCATACCACGCATCAGCATTCTCAATATCGTCCATTGTGATAGAGACGTGCCGCGAGTGCAGGAAACGATAGGCTTCCTGCGGTGTGCATTCAATCAAATCCAGATAATCCTGGCGTTTGAACCGCAGGCTCAATACCCCTTCCAGCAAGGCATTCTCAAAAGCAAGTTCATGAGGTTTCATCGCTGTCCTCAAACATCATCTGGGCCACTTTGCGGCTGAACTCTTCATGATAATAAGCGAAAATCTGGTCAACCTGGAAATTGACATCATATGTACGATAACTGAAAATGAACCCGGACTCCAATTTTGACGATGCCAAGACTTGATATGCCTGCCCAAGGCGTTCCAGTGTGTACTCGTAATAACGCTCACAGACGATCAGACGCGGCCGCTCTTGCGTATCCTGATACCGATCCAGGATCTGTTCCAGCAAGTGAAAGTATTCGGTATCACTCAAGGTATCAAAGTACACCTTAACACTTTCAATCACCTGATTGACCAGCGTTTCTTTCAATGCGTTGGTCTGATTGATTGCTGCCTGACGAAGACGGGTCAGTTCCTGTTTTTCAAGGAGCAAGGCTTTTTGCTGATCCTGCTTGGCCCTTCGATCAAAACGCTGTCTCGCCTCTTCAAGCATCCCTTCTTTCATGCGTTGAGCTTCCCGGACACTATCATCAATGGTTTGCTGCGCCTGAGCAAAGCTTTTGGCTTCCAGGACTTCCAGCAGGCGTTCCATCAGAAGACCACCGTGTTCAGAATGATGATGGAAGTCACAAAAGCAAGCAATGCATAGGTTTCAACCATGACCGTATAGATAATGGTCTTGGTCATCTGCTCTTCATTACGGCGCAGAATAGTAATTCCTGCTGTCGAAATACGGGCCTGAGCCACCGCACTGGGATAACCGACAATCATCATCGGCAGGCACGCCACCAGAATGAACAGGCCCTGTTGAAGCGAAAGATCTGGCCTGAGATTCCCCAGAATCATGATTGCGATGACAAAGCCATACAGTCCCTGCGATGCAGGAAGCAGCTGCAGGATGAGGGATTTCCCGAATTTATCCGGCTCATCAATAACCAATCCTGATGCTGCTTCCCCTACCATTCCGACGCCTTTCGCACTCCCGATTCCCGGGAAAACAACCGTTAATGTCATGCCTAGTACTGCGAAAATCAATCCGCCGCTGCTTAATAAAAAGTTCATGTTTTATCTCCTATCTCAATATATGTTGAAGCCGCTCTGAAGTTTGTGAAGGGGGCTCCTCCTCCTTGGTAAAACTTTCCGAAAAACTCAACATAGGTTAATCGGGCCGAATGCACGTAAGCACTCAGTCCACTGATAAACACATTGAAGCCATGCCCGATGGCAAAGACTGCTGCCCCGAACAAAACGCCATACCAGCCAAGTGCCGAAAGCATGGTTACGATCATATTGAACGCCATGCCTATGGAAGCACCCGCCAGCCCCAGGGCCATCAGACGCGTATAGGATACAATATCACCGACATAATTGGTGATTCCATACAAGCTGTAAAGACCCGAAGCCGCTTTCCCAGGAATGGTCTTAGCACTGCGACCATTGGTCAGAACAATTCCTGCCATTCCTATGACCATCAATACCAAGCCAATCCCTTGCCATGCTTTCAAAAGATCGGTGAACATCATCGAAATCAGAATAATCGCACCGATCAGTGCGAGATACCAGAAAACGACATCATAGAGTATCGCTGCATATTCCTTTCGGATAAAATAAAGATACCCCTTCAGGGCTAATCCGAAGAAAAGATGAAGAACCCCGAATGCCAGTGAAATCACCATCACAAGATTGAAGTCTCTTTGAATATCAAGCAAACCGCGCATCGGAATCAGCCCCCCGAAGAATGAGCCATAGATGATTCCCCAAAGAATCGTCGGTACGGACAGAATAAGCAGAAAGGAAATCATCTGCCGGGTGGATTGCTTCATCTGAATCAGCTTCAATGCCAGGAAACAGCCCACCGCCATCAGCAATCCATAGCCGATATCAGCCAGCATCATTCCAAAGAAGACCGCATAGAACACCGTCAATAATGGCGTCGGGTCCAATTCGTTGTAACGAGGCTTGGAATACATATTGGTAATCAGCTCGAACGGACGAAACAACCGCTTGTTCCTGAGTTTAATCGGAACATCGCGCTCACTGAGATCACACGCTTCAGCACTGAAATGGAAGACCCCATTCGTCGCTTTAGCCAGAACCTGTTCAAGTTCCTCTGCTTCCTCACTCTCCACCCATCCCGCAAGTATGGTCACATGCTGGGATTGAAGGAACTGCGAAACCTTCTGATAACGGAACTCCTCCTGGCGCAAGTACTCATAGTAAATCTTCAGTTCTTCCTGATAATACCCCATGGACTCATAGCGATCATCCATGCCTTTCCGTTTGCTGATCAGATCATTGAGAATCCTATCCATCGTTTTATGGGCATCGATGATCTGCAAGGACTTGGCGGAGCGTGCTTCGACATCATACTGCTCACAAAGGATTTCCAATGCTCCCCGATCACTTTCCAGACAGCGAATAACGACGATAATGCCATCCTCAATCGGCGTTTCCATGGCGTACACCATCCGATACCTGGAAAGTTCCTTCATAAAAGGAGAAGCATTGGCAGAAGAAACAGTCCCGATGATAGCCCTCGACTGACTGAGCTCAATTAACTTATCCAGTTCCATACGGGAATGAACCCACGGTTTTGAAACCTTGAAGTTCTCAATGGCCGATGCCTTTGTATCGTAGTCTTCACCATAGGTTTCCAGAAGATATTCGATATCGATGGACTTGGAGCGTTGTTGCAGCGTTTCATAACTCATATGCATGACCTGAAAGCTTTGTTTCAGGCTTTTCTTGGTCTTGCGCTGCTGCTTTTCAAACCGTTCCATGGATTTCAAGACATGCTGGATATGTTCTTGCTGGTAGCGATTGCGTTCAAAGTCATAATCTGTCTTCCCTGCTGCAAATGGCGCTTGAGCCTGAGCAGCGATATCTTTCAGCGTTATCGCATTAAAGGCTTGCAATCCATCGAGTACAGCCGGCAGATCTTCATTCAGGACATACCCGTAAAACTCACTCATTCTAACGATGGCCAATCGTGAACACCTCCTCAATCAAATGACGCTTAAGCGCCTCTTTCCGCTGTTCATACGCTTTGATCAAGGCTTCCTGTTTACGGGCTTCCTCCAACTGTATCTGCTCACCCTGTTTCTCGGCCCGTGCCATCGCTTCAGCATTCAACCTCTGGCGCTCTAAGTCGACACGATGATTCATGTCACCGATCTCAACATTAGCCTCTTCTCTTGCCTTAGCGATGAGGGTTGCGGTGGTCTTTGCAGCGAGTTGCTTGCGATTTGCAAAGCGATTCTCCACAATCCGCAACTGTTCGATTTCCTTTTCCATGCCAGTACTCCTTTCTCATATTCACCAATGAATGCTTATATTCCCTAAGTCTCTCGACATCAATCTGCAAAGCATTCCCAAGACCTTGGATGGCCTCGTCCAGACTGATCCGATTCATGCGATGCAAAGCATGAATCCCTTCAAGGCTCATTTCCAATAATACACGCGGGGCAACACACTGAAGGATGCCCTGCGCTTGTCCTTCTTCAATCAGCTTTTGACTGATGGCTTCAATATGCAACAGGAAATAGCGATGAAACTGCCCGACAATCCCCTGCTCATCCAAAAATAATGACGGAGGATTCAAATGCACTGGATATAAAGCATAATATGCATCAAAAAGCATCATTAACCGTTGGTAGAATGATTCCCCATGACGTAAACGATGTTCAAGCTGCTTGATCTTCGCCTCGCAGATCAAAGCGACAACAGCATCCAGGATATCCTCCTTGGTCTCAAAATAATAATACACCAAGCCTTTCGCAATCCCCGCTTGAGCTGAGATATCCGTAATGCTTGTTTTGGAAACACCCTGTTTCAAGAACAATTCCCGTGCAACTTCAAGAATTTTCTGACGTTGCACATCCTTCTTCGATTCATCTTTCATTGTCATCACCTGGGTTTATTATAACGTAATTTGACCGATAGTCAAATTTTATGCATTAAAAAAGCCTGTAAACAGGCTCGTTTATTGTTCAAATTACCAGGTGATAAAGGGAGTACCAGAACGAACCTCTGACGCTTTCGATTTGTCTTCTGGCAATCCTCAGAATCATTCATTCCATTTACTGCGTCAACAACCCGGCATCCAGGACATGCTGTGATCCAGTCATGTACTTCGCCTTATCACTGGCAAGAAACAGAACCGAATCCGCAACGTCCTGAGGCTCCAGCCACGGTACGTCAATCAAATTCGGTGCACTGCGTTCCGCAATTTCCTGCGGAGTTGCCCCTTCCATCGCAGCCAGCCCATCGTTCATCGGTGTATTGACACCGGTTGGATGAATGCTGAGAACCCGGATATTGTACGGAGCAAGTTCAATGGCCCAGGATTTGGTCAGACCTGTTAATCCCCACTTGCTGGCCACATAATGAGATAATCGGTTCCCTCCGCGCAATCCCATCACAGAAGAATTATTGATAATCACACCTGATTTCTGCTGCTTCATGTACTTTGAAACCCGACGTGTCACCATGAACGGCCCTTTGAGGTTGATATCAATCATGGCATCCCAGGCTTCATCGCTTAGCGTATCCACCTCGCCATACGCACAGATCCCCGCATTATTGAACAGGATATCAATATGACCAAAAGCGCTGATGGCAGATTCCACGGCATATGTAATGGCTTGATCGTCGCGGACATCGCCGACAAAAACCAATGCCTGTCCTCCCGAAGCTTCTATCTCGGCTTTAAGTGAATCCAGTTCATCATTGGTTCCGAAATCATAGGCCGGATATTCAATTTTTTTCGCGACATCAAATCCGACTACGATTGCACCCTCCCGGGCGAAGGCCAGCGCAGTTGCCCGTCCTTGGCCATGGGCTGCACCCGTAATCAATACGACTTTTTCTTTAAATTCCTGACTCATCTGTTTTCTCCTTCTGGTAGGCGTAAAGCACCTCATCCAATTCAACATTTGCGATACTGACAAAAACATTCGTTGCGATCATCTGACCTGCGAAGGCCATCAGCTGTATTCCTTGGGTCTCACTAAATTCCTGAGTGAGACGTGCATAGATTTCTTCCTTGATCTGATGAAAATCCGTCACGATGGCTTGTCCGAAGTCCCAGAGAAGCTGTTCCCGAGAGGACAACTGCAGATTATCCGGATCATCACCGCTGTCGATGAGAATACGTCTAAAAAATAAGGAACAGACCAAGCAATCGTTCGTGGTTGAAATAGCATAGCTAAACAACGAAAACTCGCGTTCACTCAGAAAAGTCACCAACCCCGCTTTCAGGTCATACCATCCCATGTATACTTTAAAAGAAGCTACATCTTGAAGCAATGTCCGCTTCATATTGGTCATAGCTCCCTGGTAATTTTCATGATAGAGCCGTGCATCCCGCTGTTTGGATGTTTCTTCATCAGGATAAACCTGAGAATAATGAATCATAGAACCTCCTTCTGCTGAGCATTGTAGGCATCAATCTGTGCCGTCGTGGATTTGTCTTCGTAGAAGCAATACACAATCATGGCGAGCGCAATCGCCGCAGTCGCGATAATTATCGTGAGTTCGACACCGAAGACGGTCGCTTTCTGGTTGGTTGAACCAATCGATAGAATTGTCGGAATCAGAATAACCACCAGGGATTGACTCAGCTGATGGATAAAGCTGCGAGCGGTCATGAACATGGCTGCCCGGTTTTCACCCGTCTTAATCTCATCCACCTGTGCCAAGTCCGCAAATGCAGCGGAGGGCACAATATTCGTAATTGAAATCGGGAACCCGATGAATAAGCCGATTAAGATCGAATAGACTTTCCCGCCGAGAAGACTGACCATGATCGGATAATTCACAATAGAACCGTAAATCAGCACATACACGGCACAAGCAAAGACCAGCATGGCCTTCTTTGAGAAGCGGGCTACCCCTTTGTTCACCAACGGATAAGACAGAACCCCGATCACCATCGCAATCCCCATGACAACGGTACCGAATGTTTCCGGCTCACCGATCAGCATCGTGATATAGTACAGCAAGGATGTATTGAAGAACTGGAATGCAATCCACATCAGCATATAGGCAATGGCCAGAATGGTGTAATTACGATACTTGAAGGTCTGTTTAAACGATTCAATCAGGGGTGTATAGCTGGGTTTGGAGTGAACAAAGTCAACCTCGTTGAATGTGAAGGCCGGCACAATCGCAAAACAGCCGGCAATAAGACTGAAGACGACGAAGGTCAGCTGCCAAGCCTGAAGTTCCAAGAGACCCGTTGCACGCAGCAGATTCTGAAAGACGGGTGTCAGATAGATAAAGGCACTGCCTAAAACAAAGAAAAACGTTGAAAGCGTATAGAAGGACATCCGTGCTTTCGTATCACTGACAATCTCACTGGCCAATGCCCCATAGGGAACCAGATAG